>CACZQT010000406.1 GCA_902783295.1 uncultured Lachnospiraceae bacterium | reverse complement strand
TCGATCGGGGCTCTGCTGATCTGTATGATTTCCGGGCGGAAAGCAACGGATTCGCTCTCCACAGCCTCCCCGGTAAGCTTCTTCATCGCTGCTGCATCGAACAGATTATAGTGCCCGATAAACGAAGCCACGAAAGAAGTGCGCGGGTTGGTATACAGATCCGTAGGGCTCGCGGACTGCTCAATCTGGCCCTGGTACATCAGATGGATCATATCGGACATGACCATGGCTTCTTCCTGGTCATGGGTTACAAATATCGCGGTAATCCCAAGATCCCGCTGAATGCGGCGGATCTCCACCTGCAGGGAATGCCGGAGCAGGGCATCGATGGCCGACAGCGGCTCGTCCAGCAGCAGAACCTTCGGTTCAGTCACAATCGCGCGGGCCAGCGCAGCCCGCTGCTGCTGCCCGCCGGAAAGCTGGGAAGGATAATGGTTCAGCTTGTCTCCCAGGCCTACGATTTCCAGAATATCCCTTGCCTTTTTATCCGCGGTCGCCTTGTCGACCTTCTTCATGGCCAGCCCGAACTTTACATTTTTCAGCACATTCATATTCGGGAAGAGGGAATACTGCTGGAACACCATGCCGATGCCGCGGTTCTTGGGATCCACGTTCGTAATATCTTTTCCGTCCAGGTAAACCTTTCCGCTGGTGACGGTCTCCAGACCGGCCAGGCACCGCAGAAGTGTGGACTTTCCGCAGCCGGATGGTCCTAAAAGTGTCACCAGCTGTCCCTGTTCGATTTCCAGATTGATATTCTTCAGAACTTCATGGGGTCCAAAGCTTTTATACAGATTTTCAAACTTTATATACGACATGAACGGCTTTCCTCCTAGTGTGCTCTTCTTCCGCGGCTCTCACGACTCCGCAGATAAAGCACCACGGCGGAGATCGCAAATGTTACGGCCATAATGACGACGAATACGGCGCTGGATTTCATACTGTCCGACTTCATGGACTGGTACAGATAGATCTGCACGTTCGGCCATGCGGAACTTGCCAGATTCCTGACCAGGACATAATCACCGAATATAATGCCCACGGCCAGCAGGGATGAAACAACGATGGCTGAAAGAATATTCGGCACAATTACACGGAAGAATGCATAGATACGGGAAGCGCCAAGCATTTCCGCCGCTTCCAGAAGTACCGGCATGTTGACAGCCCGCATTCCGTTGCGGATCCCCTGATAGATGTACGGCAGTATGATAATGCAGTACGCCCCGATCAGCATGACGATACGGTTGCTCAAGAACGTAGGATTGCCGACGTACAGGGACAGGATACTGACGGAAAGGATAACTCCCTGAATTGTATAAGGAATCATGCAGATGATCTGCACATATTTTTCCAGTCTCGGGAAATAAATCGTCGCCGCGAAAAGCGCCAGCAGAACCAGGACAATTGTCAGAATGATCGGGATGATGGCGATCACGATCGTGCGGCCGAGACTGGCCAGGAATTCCTTATCCTTAAAGAGATTCTCATACGTTTTCAGTGTAAATCCCTTCGGAACGATCCCGGTCCAGTTTGAAAACATGGAATAGATGATCGAAACCACCAGCGGTATCAGAAGGTAGATCAGAATCAGAACGAGAACAATGACGGGGCCTTTCTCGGATTTCTTCATGATTTCTTCCCTCCTTTCTGAAACCGGCTGCTTATGGCGTTCGTGATCAGAATCATGATTACCATAATGATCATCATAACGACGGAAAGAGCGCCGCCCAGCCCTTTGCGGATCTTGACTTCACCGACGAAGCAGCCTGCGATCTGGATGGGAAGCAGGGAAATGCTGTTCATCATGATCGCGTACACCGTAGCGTAGGCAGCCAGAGCATTCGCGAAAAGAACACTGAAGGTTCCCATGATACTGGGCATCAGCACCGGTATGCCGACGTCCGTCCAGAAACGGGTTTTACTGGCGCCCAGAAGTGTAGAAGCTTCCTGCCATTCCTTTCTTACGCCTTCAAAAGCCGGAATCAGAAGCAGCGTAGAAAGAGGAATCTGGAAATAAACATAAATCAGGCTGACGCCGTTCGTGGAGTACAGGTTGAAATCCGCGATGGCGGAGATTCCCAGGGTACGGCCCAGCTGCGTCATGACGCCTGCATTTCCAAGCAGAATCATATAGGCAAAGGCAAGCGGGATGCCGGCGAAATTGGAGACCATGTTCAGAATCGCCATGAAGATATGATGGATTTTTCCGGTGGCCTGATGCGCAGCCCGTGCCCCGAAGAATGCGATGATAATGCCTGCCACAGCAGAGATCATGGAAATCTTAATGCTGTTGTAAATGGCTTTCTGATAAAGAAGCTTGGACGCTATCTTCTCGTAATTCTCAAGCGTAAACGCTCCTCCGGTATCCGGCCTGAAGCTGTTGATAATAATCGTGATCAGAGGGATGATCTCGTACATGAAGGCAACCAGCAGGAACGGAAGCAGAGCAATCAGATAAATATATTTTTTCTTATTCATAGGCGTTTTCTCTGTGTTCAGGTCATCCATGCAGCATTTTTCAGAAATGGATTCGAGATATTTTACCTCGCAGGAAATTCTCCGGGGATTTTCTATGTGATGATAAAAAGGCTCCCTCTCCGAGGGAGCTGTCAGCGAAGCTGACTGAGGGAGATTTCAGGCGGGTCAGTTTTTTACTCCCTCTGCAGAGCAGAGAGTCACCTCCGTCCGGTATAAAACTGCTCTTCGTGCCGTCCCCCTCAAAGAGGGGGGCTTGTGCAGCCCCCCTCACAGTGTCAGAATTACTGGTTGATCAGTGGAAGGACCTCTTCCATCCATCTGGTAACGAGCTCTTCGCATGCTGCGGAATAAGCGGCAGGGTCCGTAATCGGAACAGCATTTGCATAGGCGTCCGGATCAAAGCCTTCGATCTGAAGGTCGGTTCTGGTGGGCACCGCGCCTGCATTTGCCAGGAAAGCCTGTCCTTCGTCGCTGAACATTACCTCACGGGTAAGAGCGGCAGCGCAGGGATGAGGAGCATACTTGTTGATAACGGAAGCATAACCATTCAGGATGGCACCGTCGGTAGGTGTATTGGCAACCATCTTATAGTTGGTGATGTTCTTGGAATAAGGAATACCGGTGAAGCTCCATACAACGCCGACCGTTACTTCGCCGATTTCGAAGTTCTGCTGTACGATATCCAGGGAATTGATACGCCCTGCCTGAGCCATCTCGGTCCAGAATTCGATCGCGGGATCCAGGTTGGTCAGGTCGCCGCCAAGTGCGAAGTTGGAAGCGATGATAGCGCCCTGGGCATTTCCGCCGTTGATATCGCCGATAGCTACTTTATAGGTGCCTTCCTTGATATCCGCCCAGGATGTAGGGGCTTCGCCTTCGATCAGGTCGGTATTTACCAGGAATGTGGTAGCGCCGGTATAGGCGACCATCCATTTGCCGTCTTCACCCTTCGCCCAGTCCGGAACGGAATCCCAGTAAGAGGTCTTGTAACCCTGGGTAAGATCTTCCGAAATGACCTGAGAGGTGAAGGCATAGCCGACATCGCCGATATCCTTCGTACCATGCTCGCCTTCGGTTACGAACATCTGAAGTTCTTCCGCCGAAGACATATCCACGTCACCATGGGTAAGTCCATAGTTCTCGGACATGTAGTTCCACAGGGAGCCCCAGTCTGCCCATTCATCAGGCATACCGACGGATTGTACATCGCCCTCTGCCTTTGCAGCTTCGACCAGTTCTTCCACAGACATGCTGTTCAGATCAACGGCTTCTGCTTTCTGAGCAGGAACCAGGGTGAACAGCATCGCAAGGGTAAGTACAGATGCGACAACAGCCAACCATTTTTTGTTCCTCATTGAGTTTTCCTCCTTGTGATATATTGCATGCTGGAGAATCCACAGCACGGTTATGATTCATAATAGCATAATTTCATGAAAATGTAAATTGAAAAAAGCTTAAATCAGCGAAAATTGTGATATTTTTATTCTTTCCATTCCTGGCCGGTGTCCTGTGCGGATTTGCTGTCTTTTCGGTTGTGATCCTTCTTTCATGATATATAATATAGAAAGAGTCCGGCTCCGGAAACCGGAACAGCCGGGAAAAGGCTGCAGCTGTTCCGGAATACTGTCTGTCATTTTCTGCAAAGGAGGCTGCCATGCGGGAGCATCTTATACTGAACGATACCGGTCTGGCAAACCGGGAAAACTGGGTTTCCAAAGGCTATTGCCTTCCGGAGTATGACCGGAAAGAGATACGGGAAGAGACTTCCCGGAATCCCCGATGGGTTCATTTCGGCCCCGGCAATATTTTTAAGGCACTTCTGGCAAATGCGGCCCAGACGCTTCTGAATAACGGGCAGATAGACAGTGGGATCATTTCGGTGGAGCGCCGGGACACTCCTGCCCGGCGTACCCAGAACGATGGCCACGACCATCTCTGCATTCTGGTTACTCTCAAATCAGACGGCTCTGTCGAAAAGACGGTGATCGGGAGTATAGCCGAAACCCGGTATCTGTATTCCGGGGATTCCCGGGAACAGGAACGTCTGGAAGAGATTTTTGCCGCGGATTCGCTGCAGGTGGTCAGCTTTACAATCACGGAAAAAGGATACCGTCTGAGAGACGCAGCAGGGAACCTTCTCCCGGAAATCGCAGCGGATCTGGAAAAGGGACCGGAAACAGCCGGCAGCTACCAGGGAAAGGTGGCTGCCCTGCTGCTGGCAAGATTTCGCTCCGGGGCGGCGCCTCTCGCCATGGTCAGTATGGACAACTGTTCCCACAATGGGGACAAGCTCCGGGAAGCCATGATGACTTTCGCAGAAGGCTGGGAGGAAACCGGTCTGGCTCCCACCGGATTTGCCGCCTACGTCGGGGATCCGCACCGGATCAGTTTCCCCTGGACGATGATTGATAAAATCACACCCGGCCCGGATGATAAAATCCGGAGCATCCTGGCTGCTGACGGAATTGGCGGCATGGAAATCTCTCTCTCCGCCGAAGGTACAAAAAGCGCTCCTTTTGTCAATGCAGAGGAAAGCGAATATCTGGTGATAGAAGACACGTTCCCGAATGGCCGTCCTCCTTTTGAAAAAGCCGGATTTTATCTGACAGACCGGAATACGGTGAACAGAGCAGAAAGAATGAAAGTCTGCACCTGCCTGAACCCCCTGCACACAGCACTGGCGCTGTTCGGCTGTCTGCTGGGATTTGACCGGATTTCCGAAGAGGTCAAAGACCCGGATCTCGCTTTGCTGATCCAAAGACTTGGGCGGGGAGAAGGGCTGCCCGTCGTGGAAAATCCCGGAATTCTCTTGCCGGAAGAATTCCTTCGCACAGTGTGCGAAATACGCCTGCCGAATCCCTTCCTGCCGGATACCCCGTGGAGGATCGCGACAGATACTTCGCAAAAACTGCCGATCCGCTTCGGAGAAACCATCAAAGCTTACATGAAAGATCCTTCCAAAGATGTAACGTCCCTGAAAATGATTCCCCTGGTCTTTGCGGCCTGGCTGCGCTGCCTGATGGGAATCGATGATGCGGGAAATCTATATACGCCAAGCCCTGACCCGATGCTGGAATATGCCGCAGCCTTTGTCCGAGATTTAAGAATGCCGGCGGCGTCCTTGCCGCAGTGTGCACAATGCGAAGCACCTTCCGTCTCTTCCCTCGAAGAAACGCTCCGCCCTCTTCTGGAAAATGAGCAGATCTTCGGAGTCAATCTCGTAACGACCGGAATGAGCCCGCTGGTCTGCCGG
The DNA here is from genome assembly GCA_902783295.1 of uncultured Lachnospiraceae bacterium. GTDB lineage: Bacteria > Bacillota > Clostridia > Lachnospirales > Lachnospiraceae > UBA3305. The sequence continues at coordinate 7,349 of CACZQT010000406.1, read as the reverse complement.
TATTTTGCCGGGATGCTGGCCGGCCCCGGTGCTGTACGGCAGGTACTGCACCAGGCTGTAGAGAACAGTTGATATAAGAAACCTGATGAAATCAGAAAAACCGTGGTGCCCGGAAGTTCTCTTCCAGATACCACGGCTTCTTCTTTCTGATGGAAATTATTCAAACAGCCGGCTCAGCAGCATAATCGCGATGCCTATCGCGATTCCGGCCACGGAAAGCAGCCGGTTTTTTTCGTGCATCAGATGCGGAGCCAGTTCAAAGACAATGATGTAGACCATCATTCCCAGCGCAATGCTGATCAGGATTCCGATCACAAAATCCGTAATGACTGTCCACAGGCAGGCGGCAAGAATCCCGCCGACGAAGGTAGATATGGAAGCCGCTCCCAGCAGAATCCATCTTTTTTTCCGGCTTTCATGCTGAAGCGTGGAGTCTATCACCATACCCATAGGAATGTTATGCAGTCCGATCCCGAAAGCCATAACCATGCCAGTGGCCAGTGCCTGCCTGGAAAAGGAGAATACGGCCATTCCTTCAACGACATTATGGATTACGACAGCGATCGTGGAGATAACGCCGATATGCGACACGTTTTCTTCCGAACATTCGTGGTCGAACCCGATCACATCATCGTGATCCGGAATAAACCGGTCCAGCCCTTTCATAAAAGCCACGCCGAGAACGGCCGGAATGATCACCGCAGCGAGGTTCCCGTTAAGGCTTTCCATCGCTTCCTCGGGCAGTTCAAAGATGGCCATCATCGCCATCGTACCGAATGCGACGGCAATCGAGAGCTGCTCGAAAGCATGCTCGTGCTTCAGAAGGCGCGGAATCAGCGCGCCTAAAACAATAAACAATCCCAGCAGAAACGTCAAAAACAGCGGCATTTTTCAATCTCCGTACAATGAACAGCGGTGCAGGTCTATAAGTAAAACGACAAAAGTACTCTTACTTTTGTCGTTTACAACCCCATTTATAAAGACTGACGGCTCTTAATATACCTTGTATCCTTCCAAAATGCAAGTCCCGTCTATAAATTCCATCTTCAAATTCCGTATGCATATTCTGCCTGCAAATCCTGCCCGGGAATTCCACCTGCAGATCACGGATGACTGTTCACAGCTCTGCCATGGCAGTCCGGCCGCCAGCCAGCCGGACTGTTTCAGCTGCCTCACTCTTATCTCCTGATCTCGAAATTCTGGTTCATCAGGCTCCGGATGCTCTCCACATCTTCGGTCAGGTTCGCGTCCCCGCGGATGGTGTGTTTTACGGCACTGGCTGCCACTGCAAAATTGATCGTATCTTCCGGCGTATATCCCGCCATCATAGCGTAAATCAGTCCGGCGTCAAAGGCATCCCCGCCTCCGACCCGGTCCAGGATCCTGAATGTAAACTGTTTGCTCTCGTACGTTTTTCCCTGCACCCACAGGTACGCCTTCAGGCTGTTTTCTGCAGCGCTGTGCACATAGCGCACATGACGGGCGATGCAGCGGAGGTTCGGATACTTCCCGGCAAAAGCCCGGAATACCTTTTCCTGTTCCTCAAGATCCGGCTGCAGCGGCAGATCATCCTTCACATCCCCTTTTCCATGATCCTGATCATCCCGCCAGAGATGGTAAGGCTCGATGCCAAACAGCATATCTATATAAGGAAGACAGCGGGTACAGAAGTCCCTTGCCTCCTCCCAGGACCAGAGAGCGGAGCGGAAATTCCCGTCAAAGCTTACTGTCATCCCTCTTTCCCTGGCAGCCTTGAGGCAGCGAAGCGTGAAATCCGCACAGCCAGGCGACAGCGCCGGGCAGATTCCTCCCAGGTGCAGCCAGTCATAGCCCTCCAGCAGCCGGTGAGGATCGACCTTGCTGAAGTCATATTCCGAAACGGCACTGTGCTTCCGGTCATAAATTACCTTGCTGGGCCGGATCCCGAACCCGGTTTCCAGGTAATAAGTTCCCAGCCGGTGCGTGGGCGTTTCTTCCGGCGTGCTGAGAATCACCGGATCACAGCAGACCTGGTTGCTGCGCAGCATACGCACTACATTTTTTCCAAGCGCATTGTCCGGCAGCACGCTGAAAAATGCCGTATCGATGCCGAGGTTCGCCAGTGAAACCGCAATGTTGGCTTCACTGCCTCCATAACAGGCTTCAAAAGAGGAAGCAGCACGAATCAGTTCGTAATCCGGCGGCGTCAGCCGCAGCATGACTTCCCCAAAGGTGATAAATCTGGGCTTGCGTTTCTCCTCAGGCATGGGAACGTGCCTCCTTTACGATTTCCACGGATTTTCGGCAGAGTTCCGTAATTTCATCCCATTTCCCGCCTTCTATCAGGTCCGCCGTCACCATATAGCTTCCGCCGCAGGCCGCGATGACGGGACAGGAAAGATATTCCTTCAGATTTTTCAGGGAAATGCCGCCGGTCGGCATCACCTTGAACATCGGAAACGGGGCCGACAGTGCTTTGATCTTCGCCAGGCCGCCGGATGCTTCTGCCGGGAAAAATTTGATCAGCTCCAGTCCGGACTTCAGCGCCGCATGGTAATCCGTTGCCGTACTGCAGCCCGGATAGATGGGGATGTTTTTCTCCTGTGCATAGGCGGTCAGTTCCGGATCAAACCCCGGTGTCACCACAAAACGGCCGCCGGCTGCGATCGTGGCATCAATCTGTGCTTTGGTAAGCACCGTTCCCGCTCCTGCAATCATTTCCGGGCAGGCTTCTGTCATGGCGCGGATCGCCCGGTCCGCACCTTCCGCCCGGAAAGTAACCTCTGCCACAGGCACGCCTCCTGCGCAGAGCGCCTTTGCCAGCGGAACAGCATCCCGTTCAGGATGGTCCAGCCGGATCACCGGCACGATACCGATTTTGCTGATCGCATCGTTCAGAGCCGACATAACGCATTCCCCCTTTTTCCGGTTAAAAATGGAACCTGCTTTCCTTCTCCATCAGGTCCCAGGCTCCCAGCATATACATAATGCCAAGCGCCCTGTCATACAGCCCGTAGCCGGGCCGTACCTTCCCCGGGACTTCGTCCCACAGATGCCTTCCATGGTCGGGACGGATATACCCGTCAAATCCCCCGTCATGATAGGCGCGGAGGATATCCAGAATTCCCGTATCCCCGTCGCAGTCACGGTGCGAGACCTCGGAAAAATCTCCGTTCGGGAAATGCCGGATATTCCTGATATGCGCGAAAGCAATCCTGCTGCAGTGCTTCCGCACAATGTCCGCCACGCGGTTTTCAGGATTCGCGTTCAGACTTCCGGAGCAAAGCGTCAGACAGTTGTACGGGTCGTTCACCATCTTCAGGAATCTGTCAATCGCTTCCTCATCCACCAGGAGCCTCGGCAGCCCGAAGATATCCCAGGGCGGATCGTCCATGTGAATCGCCATTTTAATATCGCATTCCCGGCAGACCGGCATGAGCTTCTCGAGGAAATACCGGAGATTTTCCCAGAGCTTTTCCTTTGTCACATCTTTATAGGCCTCAAAAAGATCATCCAGCTTTGCCATGCGTTCCGGTTCCCAGCCGGGAAACGTCATGCCGTGAAGATTTTTCAGAATATAATCCGCCATCGCCTGCGGATCATCCTGGATCATGCCGGCTTCATAATAGAGAGCGGTGGAGCCGTCCCCGACCGGGTGAAAAAGATCCGTCCGCGTCCAGTCGAAAACCGGCATGAAATTATAGCAGATCACCTTTACGCCGAACGGCGCCAGATTGCGGATCGTCTGCTGATAATTTTCGATATATTTATCTCTCGCCGGAAGGCCGGTTTTGATGTCGTCGTGAACATTGACGGATTCCACCACATCGGCATTGAATCCCATTTCCAGGATCGGAGCCACAGCCGCCCTGATTTCTTCCGGTTCCCAGATCTCTCCCGGCATCTTATTATGCAGCGCCCAGACAATGGTGCTCACCCCGGGAATCTGCCGGATGTCGGACAGGCGGATCCTGTCATTTCCTTCGCCGTACCATCGAAACCCCATCTGCATTGCCATGATTATTCCTTTCCTGACCCCTTTTCGTATCCCCGGAAAACGGGCTCAATCAGAAATGACCAGAGCCAGACAACCAGCCCCGGAAGAAAGATAACAGGCGTGCTGAACAGCCAGCAGATTATGACGGCCCCTGCCGTAAGCAAAGCCATGGCGATCGAACGCAGGATGTGCCCGAAGGCCAGCCGGAGAGCGGTGGCATTCAGGGCTGCCGTATCAAAGGTGAAACGTGAAAGCAGGGGAAAGACCCAGCAAAAGATGCACAGCAGAAAAAACGGCACCAGGATATGATACAGAACCATGGCAGTATTCCGTATGGGGCTTAACGGAACAGCCGTCCCCACCACACGGTAGAACAGATAGACCAGAACGCCGACAGCGATCCACAAAAGTGTCGAGAAGATGCCGGATTTCAGTTCCTTTTTAAACGTGCCGAAAAACCGCTCGATCATGTCGTCATCCCTGCGGCGCATCACATGGACAACCGTATCGTACAGAGCCGTAGTAGCTGTGCCGATCGTAATCACCGGCAGGCAGCAGACGCCCCACAGAAGGCTGAGGATCACAATCTCCCCGATCCATCCAAAAGGCTTCCATGCCAGGCTCTCAGGGTCAAAATACCGGCGTGCCATCAGGACAGCAGCTCCGGAACCATAGCAGCCAGACAGTCCGCCAGCTGCGCATGCCCTTTGCGGCTCAGGTGCATGCAGTCCACCGTATTAAACTCTGCAAGCCCTTCTGCGTCCAGGAACGCGCAGCCCTGGTTCTGGGCAGCCTGTGCGAAATACGGCGCCAGTTCTCTGGACTTTTCAGGGCAGCCCTGTCCCATGGGCATACCTTCCGGGCGGAGATACAGCCCTTCACCGATATGCGGGGGACAGATAACGAGAATCTTCGGAACGCCGCCGCGCCAGGCCGGAACGGTTTTCGCCTTCATTACAAGCCGCTCCATTCCGATCCCGATACAGGCAGCGTTGGCGCCAAGCCGTTCTTTCGTATCATTGGTACCGAGCATAATAATCAGAAGATCCAGCGGTTCGTGGCTCATCATGCAGGAATAGATAACGTCCAGTCCCGCCATGGACTCGTGCAGAGGATCCGGGAAAACCGTCGTACGGCCGGATAATCCCTCTTCCAGAACCAGGTAATCCTCTCCCAGTTTCTTCTGGAGAAGGCAGGTCCACCGCTCGTCTTCGTTGAAGCGGTCGCCGCCGTCAGCGCAGTCAGAAGGATCGGCACAGTAACCGTGTGTGTTGGAATCGCCAAAACAGAGAATGTGTTTTTTCATGAAGCTGCCGCCTTTCGCGAGGGATTTCCGTCCTGTCCGCAGACCGTCTGCCTCCTCAGGGCGGAAAATACCAATACTTTCTTCGGATTATACCATTGCTTTTGGGGTTTGTCAGCCGTTTCGCGGCGTTAAGACCGGTCATTTGACAAAAAAATTTCGTGAAAGATACGTATTGAAATTTTCTTTCAGCCGTGATATTCTAAAAGCAATCAAAAAAAAGCAAAATTTTGCTAAAAGGAGGTACGATGGACAGAAAATATTTAGAAGAAAGCCGGCTCTGGGTGAAAGAAGAGCTGGAGCGCTGCATCCGGTTCTGGCTGGAGCACGGCATGGACAAAGAGCACGGCGGCGTATATACATGCCTTGACAGAGAAGGAAAGATTTTCTCCACGGATAAGAGCGTCTGGATGCAGGGACGGTGCGGGTGGATCTTTGCCTGGCTGTGCCATCTCTACGGCGTCCGTGAAGAATGGCTGGCAGCTTCCAAAAGCTGCCTGGACTTCATGGAAGCGCACTGCATCAACCGCGAAGCGGGAGACCGTATGTATTTTACGGTCACGGCGGACGGGAAGCCGCTGCGCCAGCGCCGCTACTGTTTCTCGGAAGCTTTCTACACCATGGCCAACGCCGAGTACTATGGCATCACCGGGGACCGGGAATGCCTGGAACGCGCAAGGCGTGCCTATGACCTGTACTGGAACCTGAACCACGGGATGCCGGATCCCACCGGCCTGGGTCCCAAGACAATTCCGGAAACCCGCACCGGCCGCGCCTTCGGCATTCCCATGATCTATCTGAATGTTACCGGCGTGATGCTGCGGGTGGATCCGGAACAGAAAGCCCTGTACGAGCAGCGGGCCGCTTCCTGCGTGGATGATATCTTCACCTATCACGTAAAGGATACACTGGGCTGCGTCCTGGAAAACGTCGGCCCGAACGGAGAAGCCCGTCTGGATTTCACGGAAGGACGCATTGTAAACCCCGGCCACGATATCGAAGGCGTATGGTTCCTGCTGGAACAGGCTGCCCGTACCGGGGATACGGAGCTGATCGGCAAAGCCGAGACGATTTTCACCCGCGCCATTACGGCAGGCTGGGATAAGGAATACGGCGGACTGCTGTACTTTATCGACTGCCTGGGGCGCCCGCCGGAAGCCTACGAGCACGACATGAAGCTCTGGTGGCCTCACGATGAAATCCTGATCTCCTCCCTGATGCTGTACCGCGACACAGGAAAGGAAGAGTATCTGGACTGGTTCTGCAAAACTCTGGAATACTGCAAAGAGCATTTCTCGGACCCGGCTTACGGAGAATGGTACGGATACCTGCGCCGGGACGGAAAGCCTACGGAACCTCCCTGCAAAGGTTCCACCTTCAAAGGGCCGTTCCATCTGCCCCGGATGCTTGGCATGGTAGACGGAATGCTGGGCGAAATCCTGGGTGAGCAGTCATGACGGAAAATGTATTTGACCGGATCAGCGAAGCTTTTTACAGCCTGACAGCCGCAGAAAAGAAAACAGCGGATTTTATCATGCATAACCCGGAGCGAAGCCAGGTGATTTCCATCGGGGAACTGGCGGAAAGCAGCGGGGTCGCAGAGGCGACGGTTTCCCGTTTCTGCCGCCGCCTGGGATACAAGAATTTCAACGCCTTCCGGCTGGCGCTGGCCGGCGCTTCCGCCACGCAGACGCCGGACTCGAGCCTGCTTTCCGGGCCGGTCCAGATCGGGGACAGCATCGAAGAAATGAGCCAGAAGCTCTATTCAGCAGATCAGACTGCCATGCACCAGACGCTGGAACTGATTGATCCCGACGTCATCTGCAGGGCGGCTGACATGATGGCTGCTGCCGGAAGAGTCGTCTGTATGGGGCAGGGCGGATCCATGTATATCGCCTTCAGCGCCGCAAACCTTTTTTCCACGGTCAGCGGAAAGTTTTCCGCAGTAGAAGGCTCCCATAATCAGGTGATGACGGCGGTGAACCTGGATCCGGGGGATGTGATTCTCTTCTATTCTTATTCCGGCGCTACCAAAGACATGATTGATACCATGAACATAGCAAAGCCCCG
>CACZQT010000405.1 GCA_902783295.1 uncultured Lachnospiraceae bacterium | reverse complement strand
GGACTTGAGAATGACATAGGCTCTGCAGAGCTTCCTTTTGCCCATTCTGTGCTGATAGGAGGCAAAAATCTGCTCCGTTCCCTGGGTGCCCGTCCTGGAGAAAAGAACCATGCTCAGTATCTTTTCTTCCAGCGTCAGTGTATCGGCCTCATAGTTGTGTCCGATATTCCACAGCCGTTTCATATCCTCTATCGGGCCGTCGTAATACATCAGCAGATAGCCGATGATGTTGTCATCATATTTTCCGTACTGGAAGCACCGCTCGCAGTACGAAAGCAGCGCGCGGTCCTCCTCATACTCCCGCAGCAGCACAATCTGGGAGCAGACCCGCACCAGCTGTGCCAGTTCTATATCCTCGGACCCGTAGCCGCGCACCACCGCAAACGCTTCCTCAAACATGCCGCGCTGCGTATAAAGACTCATCAGCTGCGCTTTGCCGGCGGGCACGTATTCCGCGATGCTGATGCCGGACAGCCAGCTGTACAGCTCGTCCTCGCCCGGATGCTCCGCGTAGTACGAAAGCACCTGGCTGCGCATCTGCGCACGGAAATCTCCCGTCAGGCTGTCCATCCCGCAGGCACGTTTCGCGGCTTCGATTGTGTCCTTCCCGATCTGCGGTTCCATAGTACACAGATGCAGCACCAGACCCGGATGATCCGGCGCAAGTTCCCTGCACCATGTGGTCAGCAGCGGAGAATCCAGATACCGCTCCGCCATGTACAGCGACGTGGAGGCGTAGCGCTTTCCGTCATGGTCCACCAGCAGGATGCGGGCGTCGGAGGTGTAGATGCGCACCGTCGCGCGTCCGTCCCGCAGCAGTGTTTCCTTCTCCTGCTTCCTGCCGGGATGCGACACCACCACGGATTTCATCTGCGGGTTTTTACAGGTGATATTGAAGGAAAACAGGATGCCGGTCAGGCGTTCCGCCTGGGCTCTGGTCAGCGAAGACCTGGTCAGGAAACGCTCATAAAGCACCGCCAGATTCCTGTCAATGCGTCCGAGCGAAAGCTGTTCCGTAATAAAATGATCGATGCTGCTCCTGCTGGACCGGTAAACCTGCGGCACGTTATCCCGGTTATCGGAGATACTGCGGTAGATTGCGGCCTTCCGGTGATAATTCAGCGTCGTATTGTAGGAGAAATACATACGGATGATCTGGGGCATTTTCTCAATCCCCAGCGTATCCATCGTCTCCATATAGTATTCATACAGTCCCGTAATGTGCAGGTCATGATGCACGCCAAGGGCGTACCAGCGGAAATACCGCTTGTCCCTGCATTTTCCCGCGATCAGGATCTGACAGACTGCCCTGACAATCTCCGGGGACGGGTGCTGTTCATAGCACGAGGACAGGATGTCCAGGCGCTTCTTATCATAAATCCCTTCATGCTCCGCCAGATTCGCGATCTGAAAGCTCAGTTCCTCCGAGATCGCTTTCTGCCGCGCGCCAAAACGCAGTATCCGGAGCACCTCTTTTTCCAGGCTGCGCAGCATATACGGGTTTTTGTTCAGATACTGCAAAGCTTCCAGATACATGATCGGGCTGCTGCAGCCTTTGCCGATCTGATCCAGAATGGCTTCCAGCTTGGCCTGGTCATCCCCCAGGTACTCTTCCCGCAGATAGAGCAGGATCCACTGCATAATCCAGCTGGAGGGTTCCCGCGCGAACATCTGCGTTACGCGCTGCTCCACCTGGTCGACATACTCCTGGTCCCGCTGGAAAAAAGTAGACAGATACAGATAAAATGCGTACTGGTCCTGGCTGCGGAACCGCCTCGGATCACGTTCCAGCTCTGAAAGCATCCGCTGGGCCTTGCTTCTGCGCCCGTCCGCGTAATACAGCTGGATCTGCAGCAGATCCGCGAAGATATTCTCGCCTCCCGCCCTGTGGTAGCTTCCCAGGACATTCATGGAACGGTCAATCCAGTGCTGCGTGTCAATTCTGCGCAGCCGCAGATCCGTATACAGGCTCAGCAGCCGGCGCTGCATCATCTTCTGTACTCTGACAGGATGAAGGGCTTCCTCGTCGTGCTCTGTTTCCACCATGACCTCCAGAAACAGTGTCTGGTAACAGGTCACAATACGGATTCTGCCAAAGTTGCGTCCGGCGTGCAGAAAATTCCTGTCTATTACATAGTCCAGTTCATATCGATTTCCGACAAAATCGAGGGTGGAAATCTTCTTCTTTTCCGGGCGCAGAAACGGCGCGTCGGACGTGATATCAAGCTCCAGGTATCCCCATCCGTCCGCAGTAAGAACCGCAGTCTGGCGTATGGACCGTTCGGGTCTTGGCAGCACATTCGTGCTGTTTTCAAGGCTCACGGAAACAGGCTGCTTCATACCGCAGCCGATCAGGAACTCCTCCAGCCTGTGGCGGGCAGTCCCCGTCTCTCCCAGGGCGGTGTACAGAAAATACTGCTCCGGCTGTGCCTTTTTCAGCTTTCTTTCGAAAGCCTCCGAAGCGAATGCAAGAGCAGCGCCGTCGTAGTCGCCGCGGGCCAGATCGCACAGCTCTTTCGCGTTTGCAGGGCCGCCCGGCAGCGTTTCCTCCTCCTCCCGCACGCGGATGGTATAGGGTATTCTGTATTCCCCCAGCTGCGTGCAGAGGGTAAAGGCTCCGGCAGTTTCCTTTCCGCATTCCAGCCCGGTGGTATCCGCCTGATAGAGAATCCGTACCTGGCTGCCTGTAAATTCGGCCGGTTCGAAAGACATCCTCGGATTTGAGGAGTAGACAAAACCACGGCATTTTCTGCCGGAAGGAACGCTCAGCGTGAACTGGCCGGACAGAATCTGCCCGCGGTCCGCCTCCAGCGTCAGCTCTGTTTCAGAGATGACCGGGGTTTCCGTCTGATATTCAAATGTCCCGTTCAAAAGCTGATCGATTCTTCTTCTCAACGTATAATCTCCGGAAAAAAGAAGGACGACCAGGGAAGTCGTCCCAAAT
>CACZQT010000404.1 GCA_902783295.1 uncultured Lachnospiraceae bacterium | reverse complement strand
GTCGCGGAACCCATTCCATATGCCTCGCCGTAAAGCGACCGGAGACGGCCGTGTTTTCCGGGGAATGTATTTGACGGCACTGCGGATCCTGGGAAGCAGAAGGCAAACAGCCGGTTTCCTGATAAGCAGGATCCCGGCTGATCTGAAGGGTGATTACTCTTTTTTCCCGAAGTTCGGGGAGAAGATCGTTTTGTCGATCGCGAAGATGATGATCATGGATACACCGCCGGTAACGACCGTGGTGACAATATTCCGGATTCCGTCCGGCACGCCGAAGTGTGCTGTCACGGGATTCCAGATGCAGGTAAACAGGTTCATGATGAAGAACACGCCCAGCGCGCCTGCGAAATGGCAAAGTGCCTGTCTCACAACCGGCCCTTTGCTCCGGAACGTCACGCTCCGCTGCAGAGGGAAGTTGATGCACTCACCGATGATAATGGACGTAAAGTTCGCCAGTGTGAATGCAAGGCCGCCGTCTTCCAGGCTGTTGCCGATCACGTTCAGCGTCAGCGGGACACCGAACAGATTCGCCTTGATTCCCGGCCAGAACCATTCTGCACTGCCAACCAGGTTCTGAAAGAGACCCGGCAGGAATGTCAGAAGCGCCCATTTCAAAAATGTCACAACATAGCTGAAGATCAGGAACAGACCGCCTTCACGGATCCACTGCGCTGCCTTCGGATGCTTTTCCGCAAAACTGCTCATATTCTTTTTCCTCTTCCCGGAACTGCCTTTTTCAGGCAGCCCGTCTTGACTGGTTATCATATGGCCGGACAGAGAACGTCTGATAAACTCTCCGTACCGTCCTGCTTCATATCCGCCGGCAGTATACTAATCTCCGATGGTCTTTGCTTTCTTCATAATCTTCTTCTGATGGAAGAAGCCGCCTATGACCTTGCCAAGGCCTTTGAAAAACCCTCCTGCATGCCCGTTCACAATATCCAGAATACCTTCGCACATATCCTGGGATACCATACCGCCGGCCATCTTACCAATCGCGCGGAACGGCATGTTATAGACAAAGATAATGTTCAGATCCGGCTTTCCGGCTTCCATGCTCTTGTTCAGCTTATTCGTCATGAATTTCCAGGCAAGGCGGGCCTTCAGGCTCTTTGCGTAGTACAGCTGGGCGATGGCATCGTTCATGCGCAGGGTGCCGCTCCAGCTGCCGTCCGGAATTGAATGTCCGAGAAGTTTTGTAAAGTCTGCATCAGATACCTTCTTGATGTCCGCCTTTACATAGCAGGGGATCATGGCATTTGCGGGAACCTTCGCACCGGTGCCTGCCACTTCTACAGGAGCTGTCAGGCGGATATCCGATACGGATGCCCCGATCAGGATGTCATAGGTGCCGCCATCCACCTCAAAGCGGTTTGTATCCACATTAAAATAGCGGAATGCCTTGTCATCCAGCGGGATGGTTACCTCTTTACTTTCCCCGGCTTTCAGAAAGACCTTTGCAAAGCCTTTCAGTTCTTTGGCAGGACGGTAAACATGCGGTGTTTTCGCACTGACATACAGCTGGGCTATTTCAGCACCGTCCTTCTTTCCCGTATTGGTGATGGTAAAGGTGGCTTTCTTATTGTCCGCTTTCAGGCCGCTGTAAGCGAAAGTGGTATAACTGAGGCCGTAGCCGAAGGGGAAGGTTACGGGTACCTTTGCCGTTTCAAAATACCGGTATCCGATGTAGAGGCCTTCACGGTATTCCACACTGCGCTGCGGCGCCGGGAAATACGGGGCGGATGGAACATCTTCATAGGAAACAGCGTAGGTTTCCGACAGCTTGCCGCTGGGGTTGATCTGTCCGGTGATGGCCTTCAGCATGGCAGCTGCGCCTGCCTGTCCGCAGAGATAACCGTGAATCATTGCCTTGCATTCTGACAGCCAGGGCATCTCCACAGCCGAGCCGGCAGACATGACAATGATGATGTTCTCGTTGACGGCATGAACTGCGTGCAGCAGGTCGATCTGACTCTGCGGCATCTTCATATGAGGACGGTCCAGGCCCTCGGATTCGGAAATCTCATCCAGGCCCAGATAGAGAAGGATGATGTCCGCTTTCTTTGCCAGTTCCACAGCCTGTGCCTGCATGGCAGGATCCCCTGCCCCGCTGCGCGGATAGCCGGCCTCAAAACCGACGACATCCAGCGGGAAGTCTCCGATCACATCCATGGCGTTGTCCAGCTTCGTGCAGTTTACTACGGAAGAACCGGCACCCTGATAACGGGCTCTGGCGGCAAACTCACCGATAACGGCAACTTTTGCACCAGGCGCCAGCGGCAGAATATTTCCTTCGTTCTTCAGCAGAACGATGGACTCTTCGCTGGCCTTCATGGCCATCCTGTGATGGGCTTCTTTATCAAAGGTCTTTCCCTTGTAAGCATCTGATGCTTTTCTGGTGGACAGAACGACATCCAGCAGTTCATCCACCCGGCGGTCAATCAGTTCTTCGGAAATCTTCCCGGCTTTGCAGTCCGCAATCAGCTTTTCCGGACCGTCGCCGCCGGTTGTGGGCATTTCCAGGTGGGACCCGGCACGCACGCCTTCCGTAAAATCGTTGTTGGCCCCCCAGTCGGATACAACAAAACCGTCAAAGCCCCATTCATCCCTCAGAATTTCCTGGAGCAGATGCTCGTTTTCATTCGCATACACGCCGTTAATGCAGTTGTAGGACGACATGATGCTCTTCGGATGGGATTCCTTCACGGCAATCTCAAAACCCGTCAGGTAGATTTCCCGCAAAGTACGCTCATCTACGATGGAGTCGGACGCCTGGCGGCGCAGTTCGGAGTTGTTCGCAGCGAAATGCTTCGGGCAGGCGGAGGTACCATTTTCCTGGATGCCGCGGATATAGCTGGCAGCCATCTTGCCCGCCAGGTAAGGATCCTCGCAGAAATATTCAAAGTTACGTCCGCAAAGCGGTGAGCGCTTCATGTTCAGGCCCGGTCCCAGCAGGACGGAAACATCCTGACAGGCTGCTTCTTCTCCCAGGCAGCGTCCGATTTCTTCTCCCAGTTTTTCGTCCCAGCTGTTGGCAATGGTAGCCGCAGTAGGGAAACAGGTGGCCGGAAGGGAGCCGTTCAGCCCCAGCTGGTCACCGGCTCCTTCCTGCTTCCGGATTCCGTGAGGGCCGTCCGACAGGCAGATGGAAGGAACGCCTTTTTTGCTGTACCCCTGCGTGCTCCAGAAATCTTTTCCGGACAGCAGGTAACACTTTTCATCTAATGTCAGTTTGGAAATAATATCCTTGTGCTTCACTTTCTTCCTCCTCTATGGCGTATCTCCTGTACGCCACCGGCGGGATGTTTGAAAGGAGCTTTCAAACCTGCCTTCGTTTTTCGGCAGGGGCGGCTCAAAGAACCGCCCCTGCTGTAATCATTTCATTCATTCCTTCCCCTTTCGGGAAAGGGGTTCAGGTTTTACGTCAGACCGGATTTTTATCAGGCTGCGTAGGCACCTTTCTTTTTCTTGCTTCTCCAGCGCAGCAGAACCGCTGCCAGCAGGAGGACTACTACACCGCCGGCCACACCGTCCACGGTATAGAAGATCTTCTGCATGTTGGACAGACCGCCTTCGGATACATCGTTTACAGTGTAATAGCCGCTGTTGCCGATGGTGTAGAGGAT
>CACZQT010000403.1 GCA_902783295.1 uncultured Lachnospiraceae bacterium | reverse complement strand
TGATCGTTCAGCGCCTTGCTCACGGTAGCCACCGATACGCCGCATCTCTTCGCTATATCTTTCAGCGATACCATATCTTCACCCTCGTATGTCAGTCTCACTCTATGGCTGTACGCCTGTCTCTTTATGGTTTTACAGGCTCAGCATACCATGTTTTCTCCGGGTATCAACCCTTGATGGCTCCGGCAATGAAACTTTCCTGGATATGCTTGCTCAGGAACACGTAAATGAATAAGGTAGGGAAGGTTGCCACTACCAGCGCGGCGCCGATCGGGCCCCAGGCTGTGGTATACTGTCCGGACAGAGCCTGGATACCTACCGGCAATGTCTTCAGGGCTGTCTTGCTGATAAAGATATTGGCGAACATCAGCTCATTCCAGCACTGCAGGAAGGTGTAAATGCCGACCGTAGCGACTGCCGGTTTCATCAGCGGCACAATCACCCGGAAAAAGATTCCCCAGATGCTGCAGCCGTCGATACAGGCCGCTTCATCCAGTTCCCGGGGAATTTCATTCATGAACCCGGTGCATACCAGGATGGCCATGGATAAGGAAAAAGCTGCATACGGCACAATCAGCGCCATATAGGTATTCAGAAGATGCAGCCGGGACAGCGTCACGTAAATCGGAACGATCGACGCATGGATGGGAATTGTCAGGCCCAGCATGAAAAACTTGTTCAGGGTTTTGCGGCGTTTCCAGATCATTCTGGTCAGCGCGAAGGTTGCCATCAGCGCTACAGCCAGTGTAATCAGGATCGTTGTCACGGCAACGATACCGCTGTTCAGGAAGTACTTGCCCATATGACCGGTCTTCAGGGCTTCTGTATAGTTGGACCAGAGCCAGTGTCTCGGAAGGCCGGCAACATTCGACCCGAAAATTTCCTCATTGTCTTTCAGAGAAAATGTGAACATCCAGTAAACCGGGAACAGATTCACTATTGCCCAGATAACAAGGCCGATATAAATGAGCGTCCGGGGTATATTCTGCGATTTTTTCACTTTACTCATCCCCCCTGAATACTGCGTTAATCAGCAGAGCAAAGCCGAAGCACAGAAGGATCAGAACCACCGCAATGGCACTGCCCATGCCGTACCGGTTGCGAAGGAACAGCATGTTGATCATCAAGGTACTCGGCACTTCCGTAGAATGGAAAGGTCCGCCGTTTGTCAGAACATATATAAGGTCGAAGGATTTCAGCGAACCGGTAATGGCGAAGATCACGCTGATCCGGATGATCGGTTTGATGTAGGGGAGTACGATATACCGGTTGACCTGATGGTCGCTGGCCCCGTCCAGCATGGCTGCTTCCCGCAGTTCCTGCGGAACACTTTTAACACCGGCATAAAGGAGCAGCATGTGGTAGCCGACATACTGCCACAGAGTTGGTACGAAAACAGCTCCGAGAGCCGTCTCCTTCTTTCCGAGCCAGATCTGGGCCAGATGATCCAGTCCCAGGCTGCGCAGAAGCACATTCAGAATGCCGTAATCCGGATTGTAGATCTTCAGCCACAGCTGACCGATAACAACCGTAGAAATCAGAACCGGCATAAAGTAGATAGAGAGGAATGCTCTCTCACCTTTGATACCCCTTCCCAGTGCCAGCGCCAGCCCCAGTGCCAGCGGGAGCTGCAGGCCTACGGACAACGCCGCCAGAAGAAGCGAGTTGCGGAGCGCCTTGATAAAGCCGATGGCATTGCTGGTAAACAGATCATGATAATTGGCAAAGCCTATAAAGGTCTTCGCGCCGATGCCGTTCCAGTCAAAAAAGCTGTAATACGTGGACATAACGATCGGAGCGATCAGAATACCGCAGAAAAGAATCAGCGCCGGCAGAAGGAAGATGAAAATATGCAGCTTATTACTGTACAGTTTTTTCATTGCACAAGTCCCTTCCAGAACAGGATAGAGCGAAGGCGCGCAATGTAAAACAGCAATATCCTTACGCGCCTCTGTCAGAGAATCATGTTGTCATTTACTGCAATAAGGACGGCCTCTTCAGACCCCTGGACATTCTGGAGAAGCCATCCTTATCAGTGATTCCGGACACGCCTCTGATTCTGCAGCCGTTCACGGCAGAGGCAGCGGCGGATCCATTCTTTTATTTTTCAGTCAGTCTTCGAAAGCTTACTGCAGATCAGCCGCAAGACCTTCGATGAAGCCGGCTCCGTCGATTTCACAGCCATATACCTGGGATACATAATCCAGATAGGTGTTGGCGGGATCCGCGCTCATGGCAGTGTCGCCGAACAGCGTCATGCCTTCTGCATTGGCAACGATTTCCGCAACATCGGCAACCAGCTGCTTCACTTCGCTGGTGTCATAATCCGGCGTCCAGGCGGGCAGACCGGAACCGGCCAGATAGCCGTAATGGCAGATTCCACGGCCCAGTTCAAAGGCAGCGTTGGCAGCGATTTCAGCATTCTTGGAGGTAGCCGCTACAGCAAGAGTATCGGAAGGACCGCCGATAACCTGGCCATAGGTAGCCTTTTCAGCATTCATGACAGGGAACAGAGCTACCTGGAAGTTGCCTTCGGCATCGTCCACTTCGCCGCAGTTCCAGGAACCGTTCTGATAGAAAGCATACTTGCCGGCGATGAAGTTGGCCTTTACTTCGTCATTGCCAAGGGCCATGCCGCTGGGATCGAAGTAACCCTTGTTGATCATATCCTGGAAAGTGCTGACAGCTTCCGCGATGGCGGGATCGTTCCAGGTGCCGCGGCCGGCGAAGATCTCGTTCAGAGCTTCATAGCCGATGGTCTTTTCAATGATCGGCTCCAGGTATTCGGTAACGCACCAGGTTTCCTTGCCGGCGCAGCCGAAGGGGATGATGCCTTTTTCCACCAGAGCGTCACAGCAGGCGGTCAGGTCTTCATAGGTCTGCGGAACATGATCCCAGCCGGCCTCAGCCAGCAGATCCATGTT
>CACZQT010000402.1 GCA_902783295.1 uncultured Lachnospiraceae bacterium | reverse complement strand
TCTTGACAATGGCTTCCTTGATCATTCTATATCCTCCTTCTGATTTACAGGACGTTCTGTCTTCTTTTACAGACAGCCGCAGATCTCCAGCCAGTTCCGGAGCATTCTGGGACCGTCCGGCGTGAGGACAGACTCCGGATGAAACTGCAGTCCGTATATTTCATAAGCACGGTGCTTCACAGCCATGATCTCTTTATCCTGTGTCCTGGCTGTGATCATAAGTGTTTCGGGCATGGTTTCTTCAATCGCGGCAAGGGAGTGATACCGGCCGACTTTCGTCTGCGGCGGACACCCCGCAAAAACAGGAGAAGACAGATCCAGTTCCGCTACAGACTGTTTTCCGTGCATCAGCTCTTTCGCATAGGAAACAGTGGCACCGAAGGCTTCACAGATAGCCTGATGGCCCAGGCAGACCCCCAGGATGGGAACTTTTCCGCCAAGCTGCCTGACCAGGTCAATACAGATCCCCGCTTCGGAAGGCTTCCCCGGTCCCGGCGAGAGAATGATCCCCCGCGGACCGAGAGCCAGACATTCTTCCGGGGTCAGCTCGTCGTTGCGGATCACTTTCATATGGGGATACATGGCACCGATCACCTGATACAGGTTATAGGAAAAACTGTCATAGTTATCGATCAGAAGAATCATGACGCCACCTCCTCAGCACGCTCCAGGGAACGCATGACTGCGGCCGCCTTGTTGATACATTCCCGGTATTCTTTTTCCGGAACTGAATCGGCTACGATTCCAGCTCCGCTCCGGACATATACCTTCCCGTTTTTATGCCAGGCCAGCCGGATGGCGATGCAAAGATCCAGATTTCCGGTAAAGCTTAAGTACCCAAGAGCGCCGCCATAAATTCCCCGGGCACATTGCTCCAGGTCATTGATCAGCTGGCAGGCCATGATCTTGGGCGCTCCGGAAAGTGTTCCCGCCGGAAGGACAGCACTGACCGCATCGAGCGCATCCTTTTCAGGCGAGATCTCGGAGCGGACAGTCGAACCGATGTGCATCACGTGAGAATAGCGCAGCACCTGAAACGCCTTCTCAACGCTGACACTGCCGAAACGACTGATCCTTCCCAGGTCGTTCCTTCCCAGGTCGACCAGCATGCTGTGCTCCGCCAGTTCTTTCGGATCGGCAAGCAGTTCCCTCTCCAGGTCCAGGTCCTCCTCCCGGGTTTTTCCCCGCGGCCTGGTTCCGGCCAGCGGAAACGTATGCAGAACACCGTTTTCCAGTTTTACGAGGGTTTCCGGAGAAGCGCCGGCCACTTCCAGGTCATCACCGGAAAAATAGAACATATAAGGAGAAGGATTGACCGTGCGCAGAATGCGGTAGGTACCGAGCAGGCTTCCCTCAAACGGTGCTTCCAGACGGTTGGAAAGAACGATCTGGAAAATATCCCCTTCAAAGATATGTCTTTTTGCTTTTTCCACCATGCGGCAGAATTCTTCCTCACCGAAAAGAGCTTTTGTCTCACCGGTCATCCGGCCAGGCATTTCCGGAGCAGGGACCCCGGTCTCGATCAGTGAACGTATCTTTTCAAGTTCAATGCCGGCTCTTTCATAGGAAACGGCCGGATCATCCGCGTTAATATTGACGATCAGAGTGATCTGCTGCCGGTAATTGTCAAAAGCGATGACTTTGTCAAACAGCATCAGGTCCACATCTTTAAATCCCTCTGTATCCGGGGCGTCAAGATGGAGCGTCGGCTCCGCGTACTTCAGGTAATCATAGGAGAAAAAACCGACCAGCCCGCCGGTAAAGGGCGGAAGATCATCAGACACGGGACTTTGGTAATCAGCAAGGATCTGACGGATCAGCTGCCCCGGATCTTCTGTATCTGTTTCCAGATCACCCGCCTTAAAATGACCGTTCCGGCAGGTGATCTCCAGCTTCGGGTCATAACCAAGGAAAGAATATCGTCCCCAGCTCTGCTGTTCCGAAACCGATTCGAGCAGAAAGCAGTGATCTGAAACACTCTTCAGCTTTCGCAGGACAGAGATTGGGGTATGCATATCCGAAAGGATATTGGCAGTGACCGGAATTCGCCGGTATTTCTTTTCTTCTGACAGTCTGATCACTTCTGCCAGTGAAGGATGGATCTCCATAACAGCCTCCTTAAACAGCATACTCCAATGCATCTGCATACACTTTTCGTTTTTTGCAAAACAAAAACCCCGGCAAAGTGGAATTCACTCTGCCGGGGTTGGTTCCTACGAAT
>CACZQT010000401.1 GCA_902783295.1 uncultured Lachnospiraceae bacterium | reverse complement strand
CGCCATCCTCGGCAAGTTCCGGCTGGACCGGGGCAAGGTGATTCTGGACGGGGAGGATATTACCCGGCTGAAGGATTACCAGCGGGCTCTGAATATCGGATGCCTCTACCAGAATCCGCTGCGGGGCACAGCGCCGAACATGACGATTGAGGAGAACTTCGCGCTGGCCTATACAAGAAAAGCCAGCAAGTCCTTCTTTGCCGTGAACCGCCGGGACAGCGCGTATTTCCGCGAGCTCCTGAAAGAACTGAACCTGGGACTGGAAGACCGTATGAAAACCAAGATGGGGCTGCTGTCCGGAGGACAGCGGCAGGCTGCGTCCCTGCTCATGGCCACCATTGCGGAGCCGAAGCTTCTGCTCCTGGATGAACATACGGCAGCCCTGGATCCCGGAACCGCGGATAAGGTTCTGGATCTGACAGCGCGTGTCGTAAATGAGAGAAAACTGACCTGTATGATGATCACCCACAACATGCAGTCCGCCCTGGAGATGGGCAGCCGCACGATAGTCATGGACAGCGGGCGGATCGTCCTGGACGTTTCCGGGGAAGAACGGGAGAGACTTACGGTAGCAGAACTTCTGAAGCTCTTCCGTGAAAAATCCGGACAGAACCTGGACAACGACCGGATGCTGCTGTCGTAAAAATCTGTGACAAAGACAGAGGGACAGTCCCCTTGTCCCAGCTGGGACTAGGGGACTGTCCCTCTGTCTTTATGAGAAATTGGTCACCAGGGTGATAATCCTGAGAACGAAGAGAATGAAGATGCCCCACATCACAGGGGTGATTTCTTTGATCTTTCCGGTGAAGACTTTTATGATAACCCAGGTGAGCATGGCGAACATGATGCCGGTCGCGATGGAATAGGCCAGAGGCATCATGACCAGGGCCATATAGCCGCCTGCTGCGTCAGCCAGGTCTCCTTCAAACGTCATCTTTGTGGTAGCGGCTACCATCAGCATGCCGACGTAAATCAGAGCCGGGGCAGTGGCAAAGGAAGGAATTGCCAGGAAAACAGGACTGAAAAACAGCGCCAGGATGAACCAGCATCCTGTAGTCAGGGAGGTCAGGCCTGTTTTGCCTCCTTCCGCGACGCCGGCGGACGACTCCACGAAGGAGGTAATGGTGGATGTTCCCAGACAGGCACCTGCGGTGGTCGCGATCGCATCCGACATCAGAACCCTTCCTGCGCGGGGCAGATTCCCGTCCTTATCCAGCAGGCCTGCTTTAGAAGCTACACCGACCACGGTTCCTACGGTATCAAACATATCTACATACAGGAAGGACACCACAATGGCGATGAAATGAACGAGGTGCTGTCCGGCCCAGGCAAAATTGAACTTGAAGGCTGTATTCGCCAGGCCGCTGAAATCCAGAGACATGAGGGCGGAGGGGAATACGCTGTATGCGCCGGCATCCGGATTTACCACATACCAGCCGGCCTTTTCCGCGATCATGCCCATCACCCAGGTGGCAAGAATGCCGATCAGGACGGCGCCTTTTACCCGGTAGTGCGCCAGAATGACGATGATCATCAGGCCGACCAGGCAGAGCACCATCGGAGCGGAGCGGAAGCTGCCCAGATCCACCAGCGTAGCTTCCGAGCGGACAATCAGTCCGGAACCCTGCATTCCGATAAAGGCTACAAACAGGCCGATGCCTCCGGTAATGCCCAGTTTCAGATTGATGGGAATGCTGTTGACCAGGGTTTCCCGGATTTTAAACGCAGACATCAGGATAAAGATCAGACCTTCCGCCAGCACCGCTGTCAGCGCTACTGTAAAGGCATTTTCCATACCGCCCAGTTCTCCCAGGCAGACCGTGTACGCGAAGTAGGCGTTCAGTCCCAGACCGGCGGAAAGCGCGATCGGATAATTGGCGAGGAAGGCCATCAGAATGGTGCCGAGGGCGGAAGCCAGGGCTGTTGCCACGAAGACGCCGTTGGCATCCATGACGGTACCCAGAATGTTCGGGTTAACGGCCAGGATGTAAGCCATGGCAAGGAAAGTGGTGGTTCCGGCGATGATTTCCACTCTTACAGTCGTCCCGAGCTCTTTCAGGTGAAATAATCGTTCCAGCATTTTTCAGGTTCCTTTCTTTTCCCGTGTGGAGAGTTCCTTCCTTTTTCAGGATGGAGAACTCCCGTCTTTCCTGTACAGAAGAATCCTTTTTCGCTTACGCGAAAGGGGCCTTCTTTTTTTCAGGTCTCAGCCTTTAATGTACCATATTCACGGCACTTCTTGAAGTGTTTTTTATCGTATGGGAAATTCCTCCGGATTTCCTGTACGACAAAACCCTCCGGGGGGCGCTGCTCGTCCGGGGGGGCGTTAAGCACCGGCCGGAGTGGAACGTAGAGCGCACGGGCACGTAAGGAAGATGTCGTTTCGCGGCCATGCCCGGCGTGCAAAGTCCGCCTGGCTGTCCGGAAAATATCCTGAAGAATTAATATGTTTTTAATGCAGACTGCCTGCTTTTTTAATATGAGGATGGTAATATGAAGCCATACAATGAATCATTCAAATCATTGCCTGAGGGGAGGAGCTGTCATGTACAGAAATACAAGATTGTATGCGGTCATCAGTTATATTACCTGGTTTGGTTTTGCAGCGGCGTTCTTCCTGCATGACAGGGGAGACCACATGGTGGAGCACCACCTGAACCAGGCGCTGGTCATTAATATTCTGGAAACCATCGGCGCCTTCCTGTCACGCAGGCACGGCATTACCGGTATGGCAGGAGATATCATCGAGCTGGTATGCCTGGTTCTGTTCCTGATGGGACTTTTCCGCGCACTGAAACTGAGTGATGAACCGCTTCCGCTGATCGGGGACATTCATCTGCTCTGGTAAGCATCTGTCAAACTCATGAATACTGCCGCGAAACGAAGGTTTAACGCTTCGGTTTCGCGGTTTTTCATTTTCCGCAGAACCCCGCCGCGCACCGCGCGGGAGTTTCGCCTGGGCGAAACTCTTTTTGACTTCTTATTATTGATGAAAACGACGATACCTGTTAAGATAAGAAAGATATGGG
>CACZQT010000400.1 GCA_902783295.1 uncultured Lachnospiraceae bacterium | reverse complement strand
GTGGTGGATATTCTGTACGGCATCGTGGATCCACGTGTCCGGATCGGGAAGTAGGTGAGAAGAATGGCAAAGAAAAATATCCGTTTTCCCTCCGGCGAGGTAGTTCCCGAGATTCCCGCAAGTCTGGACAAATCCCTGTTTACCGTTGTCGGAAAAAATACCGAAAGGATGGAGAGCATTTCCAGACCTTCGCTGACTTTCTGGCAGGACGCCTGGAGACGGTTCCGGAAAAACCGTCCGGCTTTCATCGGTTTCTGCGTTATCGCGCTCTATGTGCTGCTGGCCATCTTCGCGCCGATTGTGAGCAAGTTCCCCTTTGACGCCATGAGCGTACAGCTGAAGTATGCCGGTCCCAGCTGGGAGCACTGGCTGGGCTGCGACGGTTCCGGCCGTGATATCTGGACCCGTATGTGGATGGGAGCCCGCGTGTCCCTGACCATCGGTTTCTTCGCCGCCTTCATCAATATGTGCGTAGGCTCCGTGATCGGCGGCCTCTGCGGGTATTACGGCGGCTGGCTGGATATGATCGTCATGCGTATCGTAGATGTTATCTACGGCATCCCCAGCCTGATCATCACCATCCTGGTTATGGTAGTCGTAGGACGCGGTATCCATACACTGATCATCGCCATGTGCG
Organism: uncultured Lachnospiraceae bacterium; assembly: GCA_902783295.1. GTDB lineage: Bacteria > Bacillota > Clostridia > Lachnospirales > Lachnospiraceae > UBA3305. The sequence goes on along the minus strand of CACZQT010000400.1, from coordinate 1,399 downwards.
TGGTCGGGTGGATCGGTTCCTGCCGTTTCGTGCGAGGCGAGGTTTACCGCCTGAAAAACCAGGACTATGTCAGCGCAGCCAAGGTGCTGGGCGTTCCGGATTTTACAATCATCATCCGGCACATCATCCCGAACATCATGGGTCTGCTGATTACCAACCTGTGTATGGCCATCCCCGGCGCCATTTTCCAGGAAGCCTTCCTGTCTTACATTGGTCTGGGTATTTCCCCGCCCAACTGTTCCTGGGGTATTCTGGCGAAAGAGGGCATCAAGTACCTGAAGGTGGCTCCGAACCAGGTGCTGTTTACCGCACTTTTCATCTGCACCACCATGCTGTCCCTGACCATGATCGGCGACGGTCTGCGAGATGCATTTGACCCGAGACTTCGCGGTACGGAATAAGGAGGAGAAGACATGGAAGAGAGAGAAAAGATTCTGGAACTCAAGAATGTCGTATACTCCTTCCGCACCTACGGTGGTGTGGTAAAAGCAGTCCGCGATGTCAGCTTCGACCTGTACCAGGGGGAAGTGCTGGGCATCGTAGGTGAATCCGGCTGCGGCAAATCCGTAACGGCTCAGTGCATCATGCGTCTGAACCCGGAACCGCCCGGCTTTTTCTCCAGCGGGGAAATCCTGTTCAAAGGTCAGGATATCTGCAAGATGTCTCATGAACAGCTGATGCAGATCCGCGGTACGGAAATCGGCTTTATTTTCCAGGACCCTATGACATCCCTGAACCCTACCATGCGTGTAGGGGATCAGATTGAAGAAGTTTTCATTCACGACAAAACCATGACCCAGGCCATGAAGAAAGAAAAGGCTCTGGATATCATGCAGAAGGTCGGCATCTCGGACGCGGAAAAACGTTATCGCCAGTATCCGCATGAGCTTTCCGGCGGCATGAAACAGCGTGTCATGATTGCCATGGCTCTGGTAGCCAGGCCTTCCATGATCATCTGTGACGAGCCTACAACTTCTCTGGATGTTACCATCGAAGCCCAGATCCTGGAGCTCCTGCTGAATCTCCGGAAGGAGATGGGAACTTCCATTATCATGATTACCCATGACCTGGGTGTTATTGCCAAGCTCTGCGACCGCGTGCTGGTAATGTACGGCGGGAAGATCGTGGAACGGGGCGATGTGCGGGAGATTTTCTATCAGACCGGACATCCGTATACACAGGGCCTGATGAATTCCATCGCCGGCCTGGAGACAGAGAAGGACGAAGTGCTGACGCCTATCGACGGTACGCCGCCCGATCTGTTTTCGCCGCCTGCGGGCTGCCCTTTTGCCGCCCGCTGCGAATATGCCATGGAAGTCTGCCATAAGTATCCGCCGCAGTGGAAACAGATGTCGGAAACGCATGCGACCTGCTGCTGGCTGACGCACGAAAATGCCCC
>CACZQT010000399.1 GCA_902783295.1 uncultured Lachnospiraceae bacterium | reverse complement strand
CAATAACAGATGCCAAAGTGATTCTTCACCCGCTGGCGATTGAGGGACTGAAGAAAGGACAAAATTCCTTCGAGGGAGGCTGTTCCTGTCGTCTTGCCTGGCTGTTCTGCAAGATTCTGGCACTCGCAGGCCATGGAGATCACAGGTATCCTGCTATCCGGGATGAACACCGGAACAGGCTTGTTTCCATTGACTCTGAACAGTTCAGGGCACTGTGTTTCCCATATGGTGTTGTAAAAACGCCGGGGCATACTGCTGACCATATTTCGCTTATTGCGGGAGATGATCTGTTCTGTGGTGATGCGGTGATGAACGGCTTCCCCAGCAGAAGGAGAACGATCATCTGGATCGAAAACCTGAAGGAGTACAGGAAATCCTGGATAACGATTCTCCGGGCTGAACCTGTAAGGTTATACCCTGCGCACGGAAAACCATTCCGGACAGATGATCTGAAAAAATATCTTCCATCACTGGATAAGGTACGCCTGTATCCGTTGAAGTAATCATGTAAATCCAGCAATATCATGAGATGCTTTGGAATAAACATTTAATTTATTGAACTATCGACAAATCACAATTCGTGAGGAGCAGTATGAATAAAGAACAGAAAAATGTCCGGCTCGTCAAGGTCGATACGAAGAACTTTGATGCCCTGATCGACCTTGAAGTCAATGAGGAACAGAAAAACTATGTCGCAGACAACATATACAGTCTGGCAGAGGCCTATGCCACAAAAGCGGAAGGCAGGTTCGCGCTGCCTCTCGGGATCTATGACGGAGACACCCCGATCGGTTTTCTGATGATCGGCTATGATTACCCGGATTTCTGCGACGGAGAAGTTCCGGAGTATCAGAAAAACAGCTACCTGATCTGGCGCTTCATGATCGATAAAAACCATCAGAGAAAGGGCTACGGCAGAGCAGCGATGCAACAGGCGCTGGAACTCGTACGGTCTTTCCCCTGCGGGAAATCGGAATACTGCTGGATCTCCTATGAGCCGGAAAATGAAGCCGCGAGAAATCTGTATCTATCCTTCGGATTTGAGGAAAAGCCGGAAGATTATGTGGAGGGAGAAGAAATGCCGGCGGTAATGAGGCTGTAAAGCAAAAAGCAGAAGGAAAATACTATCATTCAGATACTGTTCTGCGGCACCTCAATCCGGACGGTGCCGTTTGTCATCTTCAGGCGGTTGACCACGACGCAGCCGTCGGCCGTCGTGGTGTGGGACGTCAGGTCCCCCGCCGAAGAAATGACAACCTTCCCGATCCCGCACAGGTGCAGGTTCGCGGTCCCCACGTCCGGATGGTACAGGACGGACTTCACGTCCGGCAAAGAATATACGTTATAGGCCGCACAGATAAGTCTCCAATTGCATAAAAAGCAAATACCTGATAAAACCTCCTTGAAACAACAGAAAGGAGATCGCGATCATGAATAAAGTAACCAAGAACATCCTCTACGGTATCGGTACCTTTGTGCTCTGCATGGTAATCATAACCCTTATCCGCTTCCTGATCAAAGGTATCAGCATCGAAGATCAGCTCAAGGATTGGTGGAATTGGACAGTTGCCGCCTTCGGCGGAATCTCCGCCGGCTGGTCCTCCTATAACAAGGACAAAGCAAAAGAAGAAAAAGCAAAGAAAGAGAAAAACAATTCCTGAGTGTAATTCGCGCTGCGGATAACAATCGCCGGCAGTGTGTGTATGTTTTTTCGCCATCCTGGATGGTCTTGTGTCCAAAGGCTGCAGCAGCGAAGTTTTCTTCAGCCTTGGCGGTATAGTATTTGTTTGTTTCCACATCCTTGAAATGAGCTGCTTCCAGATATTCCGTAACATACCGGGGATAGAGCGGTTCGTTCTGTGACGGGGTCAGGGCCGGATTGATGAAGGGACTGCTGGCGAGGGCCGCGGCCGCGGAGACCTCCGCCAGATGGCTGCAGCCCAAAAAAGAGGAACGCTGAAAACAGTCGTCACGCCAGATTACCTTGTCTGTCGGAAGAAAGAACCCGTCTCATTGCCTCTTTCATCACTGCTTCTCCCCTTTG
>CACZQT010000398.1 GCA_902783295.1 uncultured Lachnospiraceae bacterium | reverse complement strand
ATATTTTCCATCTCCGTAGCACGGGGATGAAGAGTATACAATATTTCTTCGTAATGATCTATGAAAATCCGCTGTAGTATATTCATACATCTATTATGGAGGAATCGCTGAAAAAAGCAATCCCCCTCCCCTCATGAATGAGGGGCCGGGGGAGTTGATGCGTCGAAGACGCTTTTTTATCCTCGGCTTATACGCTTACATCATCATCCCGGGGTCGCCCTGGGGCATGGGGGGTGTGGGTTCTTTGATGTTGGCTACGACGGATTCGGTGGTCAGCAGGGTGCTGGCTACGGATGTCGCGTTTTCCAGTGCGCTGCGGCAGACTTTGGTAGGATCCAGGATGCCGGCTTCGATCATGTCTACGTATTCTTCTTTGTAGGCGTCGAAACCATGGCCGGGCTTGGATTCACGAACCTTGCTGATTACGACTGCGCCTTCCAGGCCTGCGTTGGCTACGATGTGGAACAGCGGAGCTTCCAGTGCCTTCAGTACGACGTTGGCGCCGGTCTTTTCATCTCCGGTCAGATCCTTGGTTGCTTCGGCTGCTTCTTTGGCGGCTACGATGTATGCGGAGCCGCCGCCGGCTACGATGCCTTCTTCTACAGCGGCACGGGTGGCTGCCAGGGCGTCTTCCATACGCATCTTGGCTTCTTTCATTTCGGGTTCGGTGGCTGCGCCGACACGGATTACGGCTACGCCGCCGGCCAGCTTCGCCAGGCGTTCCTGCAGCTTTTCTTTATCGAATTCGGAAGTGGTTTCCGCAAGCTGTGCCTTGATCTGGGCGATACGATCCTGGATATCCTTCTGGGCACCGAGTCCGTCTACGATGATGGTGTTCTCTTTGGTCACCTTTACGCTCTTCGCGCGGCCCAGCTGATCCATGGTGGCTTCTTTCAGGCTGAGACCGAGTTCATCGGAGATAACCATACCGCCGGTCAGGATGGCGATATCCTTCAGCATTTCTTTCCTTCTGTCGCCATAGCCGGGAGCCTTTACGCCGACAACGGTGAAGGTGCCGCGCAGGCGGTTCACGATCAGGGTGGTCAGGGCTTCGCCTTCGATATCCTCGGCTACGATCAGCAGCTTGGCGCCGTTCTGGACTACCTGTTCCAGTACGGGCAGGATTTCCTGGATATTGCTGATCTTCTTATCGGTGATCAGGATATAGGGATCTTCCATAACCGCTTCCATCTTTTCCATGTCGGTACACATGTAAGCGGAAATGTAGCCTCTGTCAAACTGCATACCTTCTACCAGATCCAGTTCGGTATGCATGGTCTTGGATTCTTCGATGGTGATTACGCCGTTGCCGGAAACTTTTTCCATAGCCTCGGCTACCATAGCGCCTACTTCGTCGCTGCTGGCGGAGATGGCTGCTACACGTGCAATCTGATGCTTGCCGCTGATCGGCTGGCTCATCTTTGCGATCGCTGCTACGGCGGCGTCGGTGGCTTTCTTCATGCCTTTACGCAGAACGATGGGGTTTGCGCCGGCTGCCAGGTTCTTCATGCCTTCGTTAACCATGGCCTGGGCCAGAACGGTCGCGGTGGTGGTGCCATCACCGGCTACGTCGTTAGTCTTGGCGGCTACTTCTTTGATCAGCTGAGCGCCCATGTTCTCGAAGGGATCTTTCAGTTCGATATCTTTTGCGATGGTAACACCGTCATTGGTGATCAGGGGAGCGCCGTAGGACTTTTCCAGAACGACGTTGCGGCCTTTCGGGCCAAGGGTCACACGGACGGTATCTGCCAGCTGGTTTACACCGGATTCAAGAGCTTTTCTTGCCTCAGCTCCGTATTTGATCTCTTTTGCCATAATTTCCTCTTTTCCGGCATGTTTTCCATGCCTCAGTGATAATCAGTCAACGGCCGGATTTTTTCATCTGGCCCGGATGCGGTATTCAGTCTTCGATGATGGCAACGATGTCGTTCTGCTTGACAACGATATAGGTCTCTTCGTCCAGCTTCACTTCGGTGCCGGAATATTTGGAGAAGATCACATGGTCACCGGGCTTTACTTCCATCTTGATTTCTTTTCCGTCTACCACACCGCCGGGGCCGGCTGCAATCACTTCGGCCTGCTGGGGTTTTTCCTTCGCAGCACCCGGAATCACGATACCGGATTTCGTAGTCTCTTCTGCCACCAGCTGTTTCAAAACAACTTTATCGCCCAAAGGTTTTAACTTCATGATTCAATCCTCCTGCTCTCTTCTGTTTGTTAGCACTCAATTTCCCCGAGTGCTAACTCTTCGTATATAATATCATCGAATCGACAAAATGCAATCCGTTCGAGAGCGGATTATATGGGATTATCCGGTTATATTCTTCGTTTTTCTTGATTTTTCTCTCGTTTTCTTACTTTCTTGTAATTCCGGACTTTTTTCATTGTACTCCGCTTCCTTTCCATGCCTGTGCCAAAGATAAAGGAAATATGAATTTTCAGGGAAATTTCTCACGGACCTCTTTTCTTTCCTATTTTTTTGTTATATGATAATGCAAGGGTTTGGAAGCCGTAAAAAGCCGTCCCCGCACAACATTATGGGAGGATAACAGCTGTGAAAAAGTTGAAGAAATTATTCCTGTTCAGCCTGCTTGCCGCGGCAGCCGGAAGTGTTTACTATTATGTGAAGAATGGAAAGCTTCCTTTTTCGAAGGCCGACAGTTACGAGCCGGATGATGAGGAATTCGAAGAAGAACTGAACGACCTCTTTGATGATTTTGACGAGGCCGAGGAAATCAAGGCTGAAGAAGAACTGGCCAGTGCCGTGGAGGATGCCCTGTCCGAAATGAAGGATGCCGGAGAAGAGGCCGCGGAAGCTGCCGGAGACGCTTCGGAAGCCGTTGGGGAGACCGTGGAAAACGTGGCGGAAAAGGCTGTAGAAGCCGTGGAGGATCTGGCAGAGAAAGCTTCGGAAATCGTAGAAGAAGCCACTTCGGAGAACGCCGAATAAGAAGCGGAAAAAGGCATGAAGCGGCAGATTAGCGCTTCATGTGCACTAAACAAAACAGATATCTGAAACGGGCGGATGGTTTGCCATCCGCCCGTTTCAGATATCTGTTTTGTGGGATTTTTACCGTTTTCTCTCTATCCTCTTCCGGCTGGAAGTAACCGCTCTCTCAGGACAGACAAGAACGCAGAGATGGCAGCCCACGCACTTTCTGGCGTCCAGCACAGGGCGGCGCTGTTCGGTCAGGCGGATGGCCTGATGACCGCCGTCCGCGCAGGAAACCACACATCTGCCGCAGCCGATACACCTTTCCCTGCGGAATCTGGGAAAGACAATGGTATCCCGTTCCAGAATATCAGTCGTTTCGCTGACAGAATCCAGAGCGAGTCCTCTTGCCTCACTCACACTGCCGAACCCTTTCTCTGCCAGATAATAATTCAGGCCTGCCTTCAGGTCATCAATGATCCTGTAGCCATATTGCATGACGGCTGTAGTAATCTGTATGCTTCCCGCCCCGAGCAGAATGAATTCAAGGGCATCCTGCCAGGTTTCCACACCTCCCATGCCGCTGATATGCATGCCGGACAGCGCCGTATTTTTCCCCAGTTCCGCAATAAACCGCAGGGCAATCGGCTTGACGGCGTTTCCGCTGTAGCCGCCTACAGCAGACATTCCATGAACTGCCGGTTCGGAAACATAGGTGTGGAGGTTTACGCCTGTCAGGCTCTTGATGGTGTTGATCGCAGAAATGCCGTCCGCGCCGCCGCGCAGGGCTGCCTCCGCGGCAGGACTCATATTGGCTACATTCGGCGTGAGCTTGGCAAGAATCGGAACTTTTGTTCCGCGTCTTGCAGCAGCCGTAAACCGTTCTACCAGTTCCGGCACCTGCCCTATATCAGAGCCCAGGCCGCCATCCGCCATATTCGGGCAGGAAAAGTTCAATTCAATGGCATCCGCCCCGTTCTCCGCACATAGCCTCGCCAGTTCCTCCCACTCCTCCTCATCCTTCCCCATTATAGAAGCCAGGATAAACTTAGTGGGATAGTTTTTCTTCAGGCGGCGGAAGATTTCCATGTTTTCCGCTACACTGTGGTCGGAAAGCTGCTCAATGTTCTTGAAACCGATGATGCTGCCGTTGTCGCCGCTGATGGCAGAAAAACGCGGCGAAGCCTCATGTATGTCAAAGGAGCAGATCGTCTTAAACGATGCGCCTGCCCAGCCGGCTTCAAAAGCCCTGGCACACATGTCATAGGTACTGGCCACCACAGAAGAAGACAAAAGGAAGGGATTTTCCAGCGGAATGCCGCAAAGTTCCGTCCGCAGCCGTTCTTCATTCTCCGGCGCAGGGATTTCCAGTTCTGTCTTTACCTCATTATACAGCCGCGTGATCAGCGTGCGGATCGGAACCTGATGTGCCTTAATACAGGCTTCTTCACAGGGAGCTTCACAGCCAATGCAGGGGTATTCCGCCGGGAGCCGGTCCGCGGCCTGTTTTTCGTTGTCAAACCAGATGCTTCGCAGCAAAGCGGCCGGGTCCGTTTTCGGACAGGCTTTACTGCAGGGGGCGTCATAACACAGTGTACAATTCAGCATGTCCTGGCGATACAGTCTTTTTTCAAGCATATGGATTTCCTCCTGGCTTTAAAATGCTTTTACCGTTTCAAATACTCTGCTGATACGGGAAATTCAAAATACGTTTCCGGATACGGCTCGTTTTTCAGAGAAAAATGCCACCATTCACAGGCAATCGGCTGGAAGCCGTTTCGTACCATGGCTTTCTGCAGAATCATGCGGTTTTCGTACTGTTCCCCGGTAACGTCCCGGCAGTCCGGGTGGGAAACCTTGCTGAACAGGTCAAACGGGCTGCCCATATCCAGCTCCTTTCCCGTTTGCATGTCCAGGAGCGTTAGATCCACTGCACTGCCTCTGCTGTGGCTGGACTGTTTGGCAATATAACCTTCTGCAAACAGTGCCTGTTTCTCCAGATCCGGATAAAAATACGGCTTCATGCGGATATCCTGGTCTTCGATCCCCCACAGGACAAAGTGCCGGACTGCACAGGCCGGCCGGTAGGCGTCGAATACTTTCAGCCGGTATCCCTGCACCATCAGTTCCAGGCTGACAGCCTTCAAGGCTCTGGCTGCTTCCTTTGTCAGAAGCGCGCAGGGTTCCTCATATCCGTCAATCCTTTCCCCGATGAAATTATACGTGGAATAATACCGGATTTCCTGTACGATATGCGGAACATAGTCCGCCAGAACAACGAAACCGGACGGGTCCATCGTCTCTGTTTTATAGTCAGCTCTCATAATTCTTTTCCCCGGGTTATTTGGAAATACCAGTAAAGGGGGTGTGAACAACTTTCACGCCCCCTTTATCATACTATATATTTTTAAAAAACAGAAGAGAAATTATAGAAGCTGAAAATATATCCCTGTTTTCTCAGCGGATTTCAGGACCTTTTCTTTAATGCTTCATACCTCTCTCTGGCAAGCCGGGAAGCCTCCGCAAACAAGGCATTCGCATTTTCCGGGAAGGTCTGTTTCAGAGAGGCATACCGTACTTCTCCGTTCAGGAATTCTTCGTAGGAAATCGTCGGTTCCCTGGAATCCAGGGTGAATTTCTGCTCTGCGGCAGGATTATACCGGTACAGGAACCAGTATCCGGCCGCCACGGCACGCTTCATTTCGTCCTGTACTTTGCTCATGCCGCATTTCAGCCCGTGCGCCTGGCAGGGTGCATAGGCGATTACGACGGAAGGACCGTTGTATTCTTCGGCTTCGTGAAGAGCTTTTACCAGCTGTGCATAGTCGGCCCCCATCGCGACCTGTGCCACATATACATTCCCGTAGGACATCAGCATGCCGCCCAGATCCTTCTTCGGACGGGTTTTTCCGGAAGCGGTAAACTGTGCCACGGCTCCCAGCGGAGTGGCCTTGGAGGACTGTCCGCCGGTATTGGAATATACCTCGGTGTCCACGATCAGGACATTCACGTTCTCACCGCTGGCCATGACATGGTCCAGTCCGCCGTAGCCGATATCATAAGCCCAGCCGTCTCCGCCGAACATCCAGAATGTTTTCTTGGTGAGCTGGTCTTTATAGCGGAGAATCACCTTTGCCGCCTCATCATCACATTTCTCCAGCGCGGCAATCAGCTTCCGGCTGGCGGCATCGGAGGCTTCGAAAGAATCATAGGCATCCAGCCAGGTGTCGATGGCTTCCACCAGAGCATGGGAAGAAGCACTGCACTTTGCTTCCGCTTCTTCTGCCCTTTCTTCCAGGGCGGCTTCCATGACCTTTTCCCGGAGTACTTCTACTCTTGCTTTCTGGGCTGCTCTCTGCTGCTGCACGGAGAGCACCATGCCCAACGCAAATTCAGCGTTGTTCTCAAACAAGGAGTTGGACCAGGCCGGCCCTCTTCCTTCCGCATTCACCGTATAAGGAATACCCGGCATCGCACTTCCCCAGGCCTGGGAACAGCCCGTAGCATTAGCCCAGTAAACACGGTCTCCATAGAGCTGTGTAAGCAGCTTCGCGTAAGGAGTTTCCCCGCATCCGGCACAGGCCGCGGAGAACTCCAGGAGAGGACGGCGGAACTGGCTGCCCTTTACCGAATAGGGGTCGAAAAGGTCTCCCTTGGAAGGAAGTGCCAGCGCGTATTCCCAGGCATCCACGGATGCCGGCACCTTTTCTGCAGGATGCATGGTGAGTGCCTTTTCCTTCGCCAGGCAGACATTCGCGCAGCTTCCGCACCCGGTGCAGTCCAGCGAACTGATCTGCAGGGAATACGAAAGACCGGCTGCCTGTTTTCCCTTGGCGGGGACTGCCACAAAGCCTTCCGGAGCCTGAGCCTTTTCTTCTTCGGTGAGCAGGTAGGGACGAATCACGGCATGCGGGCAGACATAGCTGCAAAGGTTGCACTGCAGGCATTTGTCCGGATCCCAGACCGGCACCATGGTAGCAATACCGCGCTTTTCATACGCTGTCATTCCCATGTCCATAACACCGTCTTTATAATCTGCGAAAACGCTGACCGGCAGGTCATCCCCTTTCTGAAGGTTGATCGGATCCAGGATTTTCGTGACCACCTCGGGCACGTTCCGCTTCTGTTTCGGAGCATCCTGCGCGCCGAGCCAGGAATCCGGAACCGGGATTTCCCGCAGGCCTTTACCGCCGGCATCTACCGCAGCCAGATTTCTGGCCACAACCTCTTCGCCTTTTGCGAAATATGTCTTCCGGGCGGCTGCCTTCATATAGCCGATCGCTTCCTCCGTCGGAATCACCGGCATCAGGTGGAAGAAGGCAGACTGCAGCACCATGTTGAAATGCCCTCCGAGCCCCAGCTCCCGGGCAATTTTCACAGCATCGATGGTATAGAAGCGGATCTTTTTCTCCGCAAGCTCTCTTCTGGCCCTGGCCGGCAGGTGTGCGGCCAGGTCTTCTCCCTCCCAGGGGCAGTTCAGGAGGAACGTACCGCCGGGCTTGATTTCAGAGACAATATCGAACTGCTCAATATAGGTAGGATTGTGGCAGGCCACGAAATCCGCGTTTTTCACATAGTAAGACGACCGGATCGGACGGTCACTGAAACGAAGGTGGCTCTTCGTTACGCCGTAGGATTTCTTGGCGTCATACTCAAAATAGGCCTGTGCGAACAGATCTGTATGGGAATTGATGATATCTACGGTATTTTTATTGGCGCCGACGGTTCCGTCCGAGCCCAGGCCCCAGAATTTCCCGCTGACGGTTCCTTCGTCTTCCGTATTAAAACCTGCGGCTTCCGTCAGGGAGAGCCCCGTTACATCATCTGTAATGCCGATGGTAAAACTGTTTTTCGGCACTTCTTCATTCAGGTTTGCAAATACGGCAACGATCTGCCCGGGCGTGGTGTCCTTGGAAGAAAGCCCGTAACGGCCGCCGACCACTGCCAGATCAGAACGGCCTCTCAGCGCGGTGCAGACATCCTGGTACAGCGGTTCGCCGATGCTCCCGGATTCCTTCGTCCTGTCCAGTACAGCAATAGCTTTTACCGTCTCCGGAAGAGCAGCCAGGAAACGCTTCGCGTCAAACGGCCGGTAGAGATGAACCTGTACGAAGCCCACCTTCTCGCCGCGGGCATTCAGGGCGTCTACGGTCTCTTCGATACATCCGGCTACGGATCCCATGGCAATAATTACCCTGTCTGCGTCCGGCGCGCCATAATAGTTGAACGCATGATATTCTCTTCCGGTTACGGCTTTGATCTTTTCCATATAGGACTCGACGATATCCGGAAGCACGTCATAATCGGCGTTGCTGGCTTCCCTCACCTGGAAGAAAATGTCCGGATTCTGTACCGTAGCGCGCAGCTGCGGATGCTCCGGGTTCAGGGCATGGGCACGGAATGCATCCACTGCCTCCATGTTCAGCATGTCCCGAAGATCTTCATAATCCATCTGCTCCACTTTGTCTATTTCGTGGGAGGTGCGGAAGCCGTCAAAGAAGTTTATAAAGGGAACCCGGCCTTCGATGGCAGCCAGATGTGCCACAGCGGCCAGATCCATAACTTCCTGCACACTGGAGGTGGAAAGCAGGGCAAAACCGGTCTGCCGACAGTTCATGACATCGGAATGGTCCCCGAAAATGGACATGGCATGCGCCCCGACGGTACGCGAAGCCACATGCAGCACGCCGGGAAGTCGTTCCCCTGCGATACGGTGCAGTACGGGAATCATCAGCATCAGGCCTTGCGAAGAAGTAAAGCTGGAGGCAAGAGCGCCTGTCTGCAGCGCCCCGTGCGCAGCGGCAATAGCGCCGGCTTCCGACTGCATTTCCACCAGCCGGACAGGCTGGCCGAAAAGGTTTTTCTTCCCGTTGGCGGCCCAGACATCCGTTTTACCGGCCATCGGAGAAGATGGGGTAATCGGATATATGGAAGCCACTTCCGTAAATGCATAAGCAATATAGGCCGCTGCCTCATTGCCGTCCATGGTCACATATTTTCTGTTTCGGGTTTCCATCTGAATGTCTCCTCCTTAAACAGGCCCCGGCAGGTCCGCCAGCAGATATCCTCATACTCTTCCTTTGCCAGGTCCAGTCTTCTCAGATATTCAAGCTCGGGACGTCTGGACCACATCGGATAATCCGATCCGAACATCACACGTTCCGATCCGTAGGCACGGATGATTTCCACAGCATGTTCCGGCGTCAGCCAGAAAAATGAGGAAGAAGTATCTACCGTCAGGTTGGGATAGTCGGCAAGAATCCTTACTGCTTCCTCCCAGACACTCCATCCCCCGAAATGAGCCCCGATAAAAGACAGATCCGGAAACGTGCGCAGGACATTTTTCACACGGGCCGGTCCCGAATAATCATACCTGTAATCCCCGGTATGGACACAGACCGGCATCCCGGCATCCTCGCACATTTCATAAACATGCATGGCCCAGGGGGAATCCGCGCAGAATCTCTGGATGTCCGGATGAATTTTCACCCCGGAAAGGCCGAGTTCCCGGATCTTCGCGAAATCCGCGTCCGTGTCCGGAGAATCCGGAAACAGGGTTCCCAGGGCGATAAACGCTCCGTCTGCCTGTTCCCGGCTCTGTGCCAGGAATTCATTGATCCTCGTCACCTGGGTGGGGGCTGTAGCAACAGAATGCACCACAAACCCCGAAAGGCCCTGTTTCTTACCGACCCGCAGAAGGGTTTCCACCGTTCCGACGCAGGGATCTGCCGGAAGCCCCTGGTAAAACTTATCGATGGCGTGCACAGCCTTCGGAGCAATTCCGTCCGGATAGATATGGCAGTGTGCATCTATGATATGGGCTGCCAGATTCATCCGGAAGCTGCCGTCATAGGCCTCCCCGCATTCACGGTAGTAATCCGCTGCAGCTGACTCGCCCAGCGTAAACAATCTGTGTTTTTCTTCCATCGTTTTCTCTGTACAGGTGCTCTCTTACACCGATAACTGCTGTACATGCATTCTCTTACGCCGCTGACCGGAGTGCAGGCTTACGCCGTCTCGATACCGGCGTCTTTCTGCAGCCCCAGCCTCTCGATCGCCTGCTCCCTCATCTTGTATTTCTGGATCTTCCCGGCGTCATTCATCGGGAAGCTGTCCACAAACTCGATATATTTCGGCACCTTGTGCTTGGCCATATGGTCCAGCACGTACTGGCGCATCTCTTCTACGGTCATCTCCTCGCCTTCCTTGAGGATAATGCAGGCCATGATTTCTTCGCCCATTGCCTTATCCGGTACGCCGATAACCTGAACATCGCTTACCTTCGGATGCGTGTAGATGAATTCTTCAATTTCTTTCGGGTAGATGTTTTCACCGCCGCGGATGATCATATCCTTCAGGCGCCCGGTAATCCGGTAGTTCCCCTCCGGTGTGCGGCAGGCCAGATCTCCGGTGTGCAGCCAGCCGTCCTTGTCGATGGCAGCCGCGGTAGCCCCGGGCATCTTATAATACCCCTTCATGATATTGTAGCCTCTCGCCACAAATTCGCCGATGACCTCGTCCGGACAGTCCTCCCCGGTTTCCGGATCCACGATCTTGCATTCGACTTCAGGGAAGGCGCTTCCTACCGTAGTCACACGCACTTCCAGCGGATCCGTGGTACGGCTCATGGTGCAGCCGGGAGCAGCTTCCGTCTGGCCGTACACGATAACGATTTCCGGCATATGCATCTTGTCCACCACGTCGCGCATGACAGCGATCGGGCAGGGGCTTCCGGCCATGATGCCGGTACGCATATGTGAAAAATCGGTCTTTTCAAAATCCGGATGCGCCAGCATCGAAATGAACATGGTCGGCACGCCGTGGAAGGCAGTGATATGTTCGTTGTTGATGCAGGCTAGCGAAGATTTCGGTGAGAAATACGGCAGCGGCAGGATCGTTCCTCCGTGGGTCATGGTCGCCGTCATCGCCAGCACCATGCCGAAGCAGTGGAACATGGGTACCTGGATCATCATCCGGTCCGCCGTGGACAAGTCCATCCCGTCCCCGATGCTCTTACCGTCATTCACGATGTTGTAATGCGTCAGCATAACGCCTTTCGGGAAGCCTGTGGTACCGGACGTATACTGCATGTTGCAGACATCGTTCACGTCCACGGCAGAAGCCATGCGGCGCACTTCCTCGATCGGGGTTTTTTCGGCTTTCTCCAATGCTTCTTCCCAGGTCATGGCACCGGGCATCCGGAATCCCACGCAGATGATATTGCGCAGGAAGGGCAGACGTTTCGCATGAAGAGGCTCTCCGCT
>CACZQT010000397.1 GCA_902783295.1 uncultured Lachnospiraceae bacterium | reverse complement strand
CATTTCGTTCCGGCGTTCTCTGCGGGCAATTCTTTCATTCTGCGCACGTTCGATACGTTCCTGGCGGATATCTCTTTCATTCTGCGTCAGTTCGATGCGTTCCTGGCGGATTTCTGCACGTTCCTGACGGCTGTCTCTTTCATTCTGACGGCCTTCTGCACGCTCCTGACGGCTGTCTGCACGTTCCGGACGGCTGCCTCTTTCATTCTGGCGGCCTTCTGCACGTTCCTGACGGCTGTTTCTCTCGTTCTGGCGGCCTTCGATACGTTCCTGACGGCTGCTTCTCTCGTTCTGCCAGCCCTCCGACCGTTCTCTACGGTCTCCTCGCTCCGGCTGCCGGCTTTCATCACCCTCTGCACGAGGCGCTCGTTCGCTGCGGAGATCTTCCGTTCTGTCTTCTCTCTTTTCTCCGAACCGGGCATCCTGTCTGGAGGAACGCTCTGTTCTCCGTCTGTCATTCTCTGCATCCCGTCCGCCTGCTCTTCTGGCCGGCCGGTTCTGCGATTCCCCTGTCTTATCGGCATCCTGAGATACACTGTCCTCCCGGAAACGCATAGCCGGAGCTTCCGTTTTCACCGGAGGTTTTCTTTCCGGGCCGAAATCCAGAGCGGCCACCGGATACTCCCTGGCCTCAATTTCATCCCCCACGGTTTTTATGAGAAGCCGGACTCTCTGGCGAAGCACATTAATGGACTGTACCTCCCCTTCAATACCTTCTGCGGTTACCGTTGCCATCTCTCCAAGCTTCGGAAGCTGTGCATTCAGATATTCATAGGTATCCTCTTCATTTTTCAGGCAGCACATAAGACGTCCGCAAACGCCGGAAATTTTAGTGGGATTCAGGGAAAGGTTCTGTTCCTTTGCCATTTTAATGGAAACAGGCACAAAATCCGAGAGATAGGAATGACAGCAAAGGCTTCTGCCGCAGATTCCCATTCCACCCAGAATTTTGGTTTCGTCACGTACACCGATCTGCCGCAGTTCAATGCGGGTGCGGAAAATGGACGCCAGATCCTTCACCAGTTCGCGGAAATCAATCCTTCCGTCGGCTGTAAAGTAAAACAGGACCTTGCTTCCGTCGAAAGTATATTCTACATCGACCAGCTTCATTTCCAGCCCATGTTCCCGGATTTTATCCTTGCAGATCTGAAAAGCCTCTTTTTCTTTTTCTTTATTGGCCCGGATCAGGTCAAAATCCTCTGTAACGGCAAGACGAATCACCGGTTTCAAAGGCTGGATAACTTCTTCCTCTTCTACCTCATGGGTAGAAACCATCACCATACCTATTTCGGTTCCGCGGGAAGTCTCTACGATTACACTTTTGCCCTGTTCAATGATCTCTTCTCCGGAGTCAAATGTATATACTTTACAGGAATTCCGGAATTTCACTCCGATCACTTTCTTCATTGGTTTTCCTCAACTTTCCATACGATAGAAGCGTTTCTCTTCTTCATCCGGAATCAGGTACTCGTCAAATTCTTCAGCTGTCAAGGGCCGGTTTTCCGTGACAGGTCTGCAGTCCATCAACAGCATGTTAAAAGCTATAGTTTCATTTACATTCAGATAAATCCGGGTTTCTGCCCGGTCTACGGCTGAAAGCGCCTTCTGAATCTGCTGAAAAGAATAATGCTCAGCCGCTTCCCGTATATTCCTGCTTTCCGAGTGAAGCAGAAACCGGGTATCGTTCCCGGCGGATTTCCAGAGAAGCATGTCCCGGAACCAGTAGCGGAACAGCATCACGACCGTTTCAGAAGGAATGTGCGCTTCCTGCCAACTGTCTACTGCGCCGGAAATACCTGTGCTGTCCAGTTCATGAAGATTCAGGCATACGGAAAGTACTGCTCTTCGTTCTTCTTCCGGGAATCTTTCTTCCGGATCCGGATCCGTCTGCAGACGAAGCAGAACACATCTGGACAAAATCGTCGGAAGGAAGCTCTCGCTGTTTTCCGCAAGCAGAAGGATAATTCCATAGGATGGCGGCTCTTCCAGTGTTTTTAAAAGAGCATTCTGCGCTTCCACAGTCATTTTATCCGCCTGATCCACCACATAGATTTTCCGTGAACTCCGGAATGGACGTATTTCCATATCGTCCACCAGCTTCTTCCGAATCTCATCGACTGTCAGTACATTGTTTTTTTCGGGAAGAACATAGATCACATCCAGATGGGAACCCATCTCTACCAGACGGCAGGAACGGCAGGTGCCGCAGCCGGTACCGTACTCGCAGAGAAGCAGCTGAGAAAATCCCCTGGCCATCTGCATTCCCGCAGAAAGATCCGCTGCTTCCAGAATGTACGCATGGGAAACCTGTCCATGACGGACTGCATCGGATAACCTTTTCTTCAAAGCCCCCTGTCCGGGTACAGAATCCCAAAGCATCCTTTGTTTCCTCGCATTCAAGAAATTATCATAATAAGAAAAAAGAACGAACATGAAACCATGTTCGTTCTCCGTGCCCAGAGCCGGAATCGAACCAGCGACACGAGGATTTTCAGTCCTCTGCTCTACCAACTGAGCTATCTGGGCGAACATAATAGTGCGAATCTACGGACATCGGCGTAGTGAAACGCAGCCGATGGGCGATAAATCGTTTGTTACAATTGTTAAAGTACCAGTAGCGGGGATAGGATTTGAACCTATGACCTTCGGGTTATGAGCCCGACGAGCTTCCAGACTG
>CACZQT010000396.1 GCA_902783295.1 uncultured Lachnospiraceae bacterium | reverse complement strand
TTTCCGGAAGGATCCGCCGTGCAGAGATAGATGGTCCCGCCGCAGGAAGGATCCCCAGCCTCCGGCTGAAGTGCCTTCTCCCCGATCTGTCCGCGGCGCTTTGCAGCATAACCCTCATCCAGCAGATCGGATACTTTTGTTCTCATGAACCTGGGATCCGCCACGTACTTCTTCGTATCGGCAAAAGCCAGCTTGATGCTCTCCACGATTTTGTGATAAGATTCCGGATTTTCCTTTTCGCCCGGAAGCTCCAGTCCCTTCAGGATATTCAGCGCCATCAGGACAGTAATCCCGTGCCCGTTCGGCGGGATTTCACAGACAGTAAATCCCTTGTAATCCGTGGTAATCGGTTCCACCCACTCCGGATGGTACCCGGCAAAATCCTCCTCGCTGAAGAAGCCGCCGGAAGCCCGGCTGAAGGAGACAA
The DNA here is from genome assembly GCA_902783295.1 of uncultured Lachnospiraceae bacterium. Classification (GTDB taxonomy): domain Bacteria; phylum Bacillota; class Clostridia; order Lachnospirales; family Lachnospiraceae; genus UBA3305. The sequence goes on along the minus strand of CACZQT010000396.1, from coordinate 3,556 downwards.
TCTTTTCCATCAGGGCGCCCCGGTAATAGCTTTCACACCCGGTCGCCGCCAGTTCTTCGAGGGTATCCGCATAAGCTTCCCAGCGGAACAGGTCGCCTGCCCGGTAAGGAGAACCGTCTGCTTTCATAAAGCTCTCCCACCAGTATATATGCGGAGCCGGATTCTGTTCCATGGCACCTTTGATCCGTTCCGCGTCCTGGCTCCACTGCAGGGCTACATTCACCGGTACCGGGACACCCTGCCTGGCATAGCTCTCTGCCGGAGCAAACAGGTCCTGAAGGGTCATGGAACCAAACCGGCGGTTCAGTTCCGCCCATCCGGCCGGTGCCCCCGGAACCATCGCAGGAATCCAGCCCTCCCGCGGCATAACCTCATATCCCAGGTTCCGCACCCATCCGGCGGAAAGAGCCTTCGGAGCCACCCCGCTGGCGTTCAGGCCGTAAAGCTTTCTATCCTTCTCTATCCAGACCAGAGCAAAACAGTCACTGCCCAGGCCGTTTCCGGTCGGTTCCAGCAAAGGCATGGCTGCCGCCATGGCAACCGCTGCATCCACTGCATTCCCGCCCTTTTTCATGACGTCGATACCGATCTGCGCGCCGAGCGGAACGGAGGTGCAGGCCATAGCACGCGGAGCATACGTTACCGTCCGGTGGGAGGCATAGGCGTATTTATACGGATCATAGGTCAGCATGTCAGGTGTTCCTTTCTATAAAAATACTCTTTCCGGTAAATTTCTCATGAGATGAAAGGCCCCCTCAAAGAGGAGGCCTTATTCTTTGCTTTAAAAACTTTACCGACAGATTATGCAGCCGGTACTGCTGTGTTTCCTTTATGGAACACAAATTTCTGTGCGAGGATGATCAGCACAAGGCAGGCGATGCCGGCTACGTCCGTGATCAGCCGGCTGTCGATCAGCAGATAGGCTCCGATACCGGCAATAAGCCTCAGCGCAACGTTCATGCGCCCGTACAGATAGCCTTCTACCGCTGCCGCGATCAGTACCACGCCGGCACAGGCCGTCAGTACGACCTGGATGCCCGTCAGCCAGGTGATATTCATCAGAAGCAGCTGAGGGTTATAGATGAACATATAGGGTACGACAAACCCTGCCAGGGCCAGCCGTACCGACTGCCAGCCTGTTTTCATGGGACTCCCTCCCGAAAGCCCCGCCGCGGCAAAAGCTGCCAGTGCCACAGGCGGCGTCAGGTTCGCGAACATGGCAAAGTAGAAGCAGAACATATGGGCGGCGATATCCGGCTGTCCCAGTTCCACCAGTGCCGGAGCGGCGATGGTGGCAGTAATCAGGTAAGAAGGAATGGACGGCAGCCCCATACCCAGGATCATGCAGGTAACCATGGTAAATAGCAGTGTCAGCATCAGGCTGTGTCTTCCGATGCTGATGATGGCATGCGCCACATTCAGGGCAAACCCCGTCATACCGCAGATGCCAACGATAATGCCTACGCAGGCACAGGCCATGGCTACGGAAACCGTCGATTTGGCTCCCGCGACAAAAGCATCACAGATGTCCTTCAGGTTCATCCGGCTGATCGGCCGCAGTTCCGCCACAACGATGGTTACCAGGATGGTCCAGAAAGCGCCGCGGATAACCGTCTGACCGCTGAAAATCAGCATATACAGCAGGAAAGCAATCGGAATCAGCAGGTGGCCGCGTTCCTTCATGACCTGACCAACCTTGGGCATCTGGTCCTTCGGCAGACCGTTCAGATGATCCTTGGTGGCCCGCATCTGTACCTGGATGATAATACCCAGGTAATAAATCAGCGCCGGAATTACGGCTGCCTTAATAATGGCGGAGTACTTCACACCCAGAGTCTCGGCCATAACGAAGGCAGCGGCACCCATGATCGGCGGCAGCAGCTGCCCGCCGACCGAAGCGGTCGCTTCCACAGATCCTGCAAATTCCTTCGTATAGCCGGTCTTCTTCATCAGCGGGATCGTAAAGGTACCGGTGGTTACCACATTGGCCACAGCAGAGCCGTTGATGGAGCCCAGAAAACCCGACGCCAGCACAGCCACCTTGGCGGGACCGCCCTTCGTATGACCTGCCAGCGCGTTGGCGATATCATTGAAGAACTGGCCCATACCGCACTTGTTCATAACCTCACCAAAAATAATGAACAGGACGATATAGGTCGCGGCAACCTTGATGGAGGTACCGTAAATCCCGTAAATATCCGTCGTCAGATACGTAACGATTTTATGCCAGTTATATCCTCTGTGTTTGAAGATCCCCGGGAAAGAACGTCCGTAAATCGCATACAGAAGAAAGATGATCGACAGAATGGGCAGGGCCCATCCGCTGAGCCGTCTGGAGCATTCCAGGACCAGCAGAATCAGGATTGTACCGAAGATGATATCGATCTGCTCCCCGCGGAATCCGGTGGAAATAAAAACCGGATAACGGACGAATACATAGATCGGCATAGCCGCCGACATAATAACGAAGATCCAGTCATACCAGGCAATACTTTTCCGGCTGGAACGTTTGAACGCCGGATACAGGGCAAATCCCAGGACCAGGATCAGTCCCACATGAATGGCATGATGTTTGATATTCACCATCTGCAGGGCACGGATGCCGGAGGCATAGGCGAGGTGGTAGAGGGTAAACGCGAGGCACAGGACATAAACCACCTTGCTGAGCCACCCGTCCCCGAAGCTTCGCGTACGCGATTCCCTCTCGAACTGCTCCATAATCTCCGCGCCTTTCGAGGCTTCGGCCGTTTCTACTCCCGGGCTGCCCGGTTTTTTATCCAGATCTGACATAAACGTATTCCCCCTCTGAGTTCGACAATTTCTCCCAGGATCTTACTGGCATCCGGCAGGCTCCGGAAGTCAAATACTTCCCTTCCGTTCAGGGACAGACCCTTCATATATGTCGCGGAAGTGATCCAGGAGAACTTCGGAAACACACTATTGATCTCCTCCATCCACACCAGTCCGTTTTCGATATGGGTCGGTACGTCCATCTCTGCAGGAATTCCCGCCCCGTAGCCGGCTACCGCTATGGCATCCAGGTTAAACTGCCAGTCTTCCGTCACGGTATAATATTCGAACCAGGGAATGTGTTCAAAAGAATGCTCGATTTCCAGCCGCAGCTGGTCTCCGGCCCGGATCGGAATCGCGAAGACCTCCTTTTCCCGTTTCCGGTCGTACAGCCGGAAGGCTTTCCCCGCAGGCAGGAAGAAAGCCCACAAAACCCCGGCAGCCAGAACAGCGGCCAGGATGATCCAACCGATTTTTATTCGTTTCATTTTGCTTCTCTGTCCAACACCGAAAAAGCCGCGGAAGATCCGGTACTCTTCCGCGGCTTAAAGAACCGGATAACTCACATATGGAATTCGGAATCAGCCGATTTTATTCGTTGATATAGCCATTGTCCTTCCAGAACGCTTCTGCACCGGGATGCAGCGGCAGCTGAAGGTCATCCACACCGAAGGTAATATCGATGTTCTTATCCGCAGCATTGTGAGAAGCTTTAATGGTGGAAATGTTGGCGAAAATACCTTCCAGCATATCATATACCATGGCA
>CACZQT010000395.1 GCA_902783295.1 uncultured Lachnospiraceae bacterium | reverse complement strand
CATAGAAACTCTTGCCTCTGGCCGTCAGAAAATACAGGCTGTTTTCATCGCAGTCCATCATGTCGATGGCGGCGGTTACGGGCAATCCTTCGTCATCCACCGTTGCCACGACAGTGGTATGGATTTCCTGAACAAGAAAGGAAAGATAATCCATTGTCACGCCTCCTTCGCAAACGCCCGGATAAATTCCAGGAACTTTCTCGTTTGCGGCTCCAGCCGGTCGAAGTTCTGACAGATAAAACAGATGTGCAGCAGCATATCCGGGTCAGAAAAAGGCACAAGGCGCATGTTTTTGAACATCCTGTGCGCATCAACCGGAACAGCAAGGAAAATACCCTTCCCGGTGTTCACAAGGCTGCACAGTTGGTGAATATCGGCTGATTCATAGGCGATCTTTGGCTCAAAGCCGCAGGCTTCTGACTTCTTTTCGATGATCGTTCGATACAGGGAACCCTTGTCCATCAGCAGGAAGCGCTGATCCTTCAGGTCAGCAAAAGCAACGTTCTCTTTCGCGGCAAGCGGATTGTCCTGATGGACGCACAGGTGCAGCCTGCCAGTCTGGATGGGGATGAACTGGAGACGGTCATCGCTCCACTGTTCGGGCCTGGCGATCAGCCCCAGGCGGGAAGCGTCATCCAGCACGTACTGTATTACGCTTCTGTCCGGGAGCTCCTGCTCTTCCAATTCGAAGGCTGGATATTTCTCCCGGAAGCTGTACAACACTTCAGGAAACAGCATGGACATGATCGTCGGCGCGGAAGCAAAGGTGATGGTCTTTTTCAATCCCTGCAGACGCTTCGTCGCTTCCGCAGCCATCTGCTGATAGCTCTCCGAAATTGGCCTGAAACGCTCATACAGGTAACGGCCTTCCTCTGTCAGGCTGCTGCCCTGTGCCGTGCGTTTGAACAGGCGACAGCCGAATTCCGTCTCCAGCCCCTGAATGCAGCGGCTCAGGGCCTGCTGGGAGATATAGAGTGACTCCGCCGCTTTTGTGATGGACGGATGCTCGCATACAGCCAGAAAATACTCCAGATGCCGGAATTCCATACTGCCACCTCCTCAGATTGATGGCCCTATTATATATGAAATAGGCCACAACTTCAAGCTGTGGCCATACAATTTTCCGGCCATTCTCAAAAGAATAACGAGCGCTTATACTGCAGATGCAGCAAGGGAAACCGAGCGCAGAAAACATCCTGAGGAGGAAATCACCATGACAAACATTCAGAAAGCTCTCGAACTGATCGGCACCTTCGCTTCCGGCGACGCGGCTAAGGCTGCTTCCCTGCTGAAGGAGAGTTACATCCAGCACAACCTGGCTTATGGCACGGGCCGCGACGCCTTCGTCGGCTCCGTGAACTATCTGGCTGCCGCCCCCATCAAGACCACCGTGAAGAACATCCGCGCCTTTGAGGACGGCGACAAGGTATTCCTGCAGACCGTATACAACTTCGCAGGAGCTGGCGAGCAGGTAGCCTTCGACATTTTCCGCTTTGAGGATGGCCTGATCGCAGAACACTGGGACAATCTGACCGCCAAGGCCAGCCCGAATCCCTCCGGCCACACCCAGATTGACGGAACCATGGAGATCACCGATCTGGACAAGACCGAGGCCAACCGAGAGCTGGTCAAGGCCTTCCTGGTGGACGTGATGATGGGCCAGCATCCCGAAAAGACACCGGAATATTTCGCGGGCGACGCCTACATTCAGCACAACACCGGCATCGCTGATGGACTTTCTGGTCTGGGCGCAGCTCTGGCCGCGCTGGCGGAGCAGGATATTCAGATGATCTATAACCGCACCCATCAGGTGCTGGCGCAGGGCAACTTCGTGCTGGCGGTGTCTGAAGGCACTTTCGGCAGCGCACCCACCAGCTACTATGACCTTTGGCGCGTCGAGAACGGTAAAATCGCCGAGCACTGGGACGTGATGGAACCCATCGCTGAGAAGGAAACCTGGGCCAACCAGAACGGAAAGTTCTGATGAAGCATATAACCAACAAAACCGAGGAGGACAAAACCATGAAAAAGCTGATTGCTGTGATTCTGACCCTT
>CACZQT010000394.1 GCA_902783295.1 uncultured Lachnospiraceae bacterium | reverse complement strand
GTCCCGCAGGGAAGGCTCCGTCTCAGCACGCCACTTTCCCGTACGGATGATCAGCATGGCCGCGTATTCATTGAGCTGACGGTCAATGGACGGCCCGAGATTGCACAGATGTTCCCGCATATATATGATAAGGTAATTGAAACTCTTTGTCAAAAGATTCTCCCGGCTCTTTGCGCGGATGGAATCCTCGTTTGTTTTATTGTACATATACAGGCGTTCGTTGCAGACATATACGTTCCGGCTGTGCAGAATGCATTCGTAGGTCATCGGCACATCGGTAAAAACCCGGATCCTTTCATCGCGTGTATAATGCTTCAGCAGCAGCTCCCGTCTGAACGCCTTGTCCCAGGTATGCGCCTGTATGACGCCTACCTGCAGTCCGTTCCGCGTATCCGTCAGCAGATAGGGAAAAATCTCTTTTTCCAGCCTGGTTCTGTCGTAATATCCTTCCGGCACGTTGTTGACGGTCTCCTCCAGATGATCCGCGTAGACGTTGTTCGCCCCAAACAGCACCATATCCAAAGGCTGGGGAGACTGCGTCACCTTTTCATGGATGAACTGCAGCATATGATCGAGCGCCCAGTCATCCCCGTCCACAATGCAGACATAATCCCCCTTTGCCGCAAGGATCCCCGCGTTCCGGGCGGAGATCAGGCCGCCGTTGGGCTTGTGTATGACCCGCACGCGGGGGTCTGAAGCGGCGTATTCATCACAGATCTGCGGGCATGTGTCCGGCGAGCCGTCGTCAACCAGCAGCAGTTCAAAATCCGTATAGGTTTGAGAAAGGATACTGTCCGCACAGCGTCGGAGGTATTTTTCCACCTTGTACACAGGAACGATTACGCTGATCATTTGAATTTCCCCTTTATTTTGTTGGGATGCCGGGCCTGAGTGTCCGGGCATCCATGGGTTCATGCCGCCGTTTCGTACCTTTTCAGGACTCCGAACCGGGCGTTGCTCCTGATTTGGACAGAAGACTCTTTTTGATCTGGGCGAGACTTTCCCGAAGCAGGGGATTGCGTCCGAAAAACGCATAATAGAAGAGGCACGGCACAGTAAAGCTTATAACGGCGTTTAACGCGAGAGACGGCCACACCTTCAGCGAAAAGCGGCTGCATATGAGCCACGATACCCCGCAGGAAAGCAAGGCGGTTGCCGTCAGTCCGCAGAACAGCCGGACATATTTACCCCTGAAGGTACGCGGAAACACCTCGTGAAAAAGGTTGCGCAGAAGCCAGGGAATCTGAATGAGGACGATGGATACAACCGAGGAGAGAAGAACGCCGTACAGGCCCAGCCATTGAACCGTGGCCAGATTCAGGCCCAGGTTTACCAGAGCTGCTGTGAACGGCCGCCAGCGATCCATTTTCCAGATGCCCGCCGAGTCCTTGAACATGTTAAGGAGTTTGTTGGCCCCCATGGAATAGTAATAAATCATGAAGCAAAGCACCAGCCCATCGGGCAGCATATTGTCCTCCCCCATCCAGATCTGCATGAACGGCTGATACATGCAGAATAGCATGGAAGTGCTCACGCCCAGAAGCCAGCAGAAGAGCAGGCTGATTTTTTCCAGATCTCTGTAATTCGCTTCCCTGCTCTCCATGACCAGCTTGTTGCCAACCCCGGCCATGCAGGCGTTGAGAACCACGACCAGCATCATGCGCAGCGCGGTGATGATATAGTAATAGTTCTGGTAAACAGCCAGGATGCTCAGGCCCATAAAGGCGGAGATGACCAGTGTGTCCGCGGAATCAAAAACGGTGGCGGACAGTTTGGACGTGAACAGATCCCGCACCCGGCAGAAAATATCCCTCGTCTCTGTCTTCGACAGTTTTCCGCCCGGCACATACTGCGGGTACATTTTCGAAGCATATGCCGCGGTCAGGAGATTGACGATGATCTGGCACACCAGCTGAACAGCCAGATAAAGATAATAGTTCTTTGTAAAAACCAGAATCAGAATTTTCAGTGTATATTCAGAAAACCGCACAGCCAGGGTGACCTTGCTGATCACATCCCGCCGCTGATGCGCCTGCAGCAGACTGCTCCGGTAGGCGAAAAGCCAGTACGTCAGCACCGTGTTGCCGAGGTTCATCAGGTACAAAACGTAGAGATTCATCCCGGCGGGAAGATCCCCCTTGATGAAGTTGTGCAGGACGGGGATCAAAAGC
>CACZQT010000393.1 GCA_902783295.1 uncultured Lachnospiraceae bacterium | reverse complement strand
GTGCAGATCGTGACCGGTGCGCCGAATGTGGTGCCGGGAGAAAGCGAAGGCGCTCTGGTAGCAGTCGTTCTGGACGGCGGCAAGGTGGCCGGCGGTCATGACGGCGGTCCGCTCCCGGAGGATGGCGTGCGCATCAAGGCCGGGAAGCTCCGCGGCGTACCCAGCGAGGGGATGATGTGCTCCATCGAGGAGCTGGGATCCTCCCGGGATATGTATCCGGAAGCTCCGGAAAACGGGATTTACGTATTCTCACAGGCGGACGGCGTAAAGCCGGGCGATAACGCGGTGCAGGCCCTCGGCCTGGACGATGTGGTTTTTGAGTATGAGATTACCAGCAACCGCGTGGACTGCTACAGCGTGCTTGGTATTGCCCGGGAAGCGGCAGCTACCTTCCGCAAACCTTTCGTACCTCCCGTGGAAGAAAAGAGCGGGAACGACGAGCAGGCTTCAGATTATATTTCCGTGGAAGTGGCAGATCCCGACCTCTGCCCCCGTTACTGCGCAAGGGTCGTGAAAAATATTCACATCGCTCCGTCGCCGAAGTGGATGCAGCGCAGGCTGGCGGCCAGCGGTATCCGCCCGATCAACAACCTGGTGGATATCACCAACTACGTCATGGAAGAATATGGCCAGCCCATGCACGCGTTTGACCTGTCCACGATCGCGGGGAACAAAATCATTGTGCGCCGTGCGAAGGACGGAGAGACCTTCCAGACGCTGGACGGACAGGTCCGTACGCTGGATCACGATATTCTGATGATCAACGATGCCGAAAAAGGCGTCGGCATTGCCGGCATCATGGGCGGAGAAAATTCCAAGATTACGGATGATGTAAAGACCGTTCTTTTTGAGTCTGCCTGCTTCGACGGTACCAACATCCGTCTTTCCGCGAAACGCCTGGGGCTCCGCACGGATGCTTCCGGCAAGTTCGAAAAGGGGCTGGATCCCAACAACGCGGAAGCAGCCATCAACCGGGCCTGCCAGCTGATTGAAGAGCTGGGCTGCGGCGAGGTTGTCGGCGGCATGGTGGATGTCTATACGAAGAAGATGGAAGGCCATCGGATTCCTTTCCGTCCCGACTGGATCAACCGCTTCCTGGGAACGGAGATTCCGAAGGAAGAGATGCTTTCCTACTTCCCGGCTCTGGAACTGGAATACGATGAAGCATCCGGCGAGATCGTGACGCCTTCCTGGCGGCAGGATCTGGAGCAGGAGGCGGATATTGCGGAAGAAGTGGCCCGCTTCTACGGTTACGATAAGATTCCGACTACCCTGCCCCGCGGCGAGGCAACGACCGGCAAGATTTCCTTCAAACACAGGATTGAGAACATTGCCCGGGATGTGGCGGAATACTGTGGCTTCAGCCAGGCTATGACCTACTCTTTCGAAAGCCCGAAGGTTTTTGACAAGCTGATGCTGCCGGAGGATTCCCCCCTGCGTCAGACGGTGACCATCGCCAATCCTCTGGGAGAGGATTTCAGCATCATGCGGACGCTGTCTCTGAACGGACTGCTGACTTCTCTGTCCTTTAACTATAACCACCGCGGCAAAAATGTGGCGTTGTATGAGATCGCCAACATTTATCTGCCGAAGGCCCTGCCGCTGACAGAACTCCCGGACGAGCGTACCCAGTTCACTCTGGGAGCCTACGGGGAAATGGATTTCTTTACCATGAAAGGTGTGGTGGAAGAGTTCCTGTGGCAGACCGGTCTCAGAAAGCGCGCAGCCTACAATCCGAAGGCAGGAAAGCCTTTCCTGCATCCGGGACGGCAGGCGGATATTCTGTACGACGGTGAGAAAATCGGTTTCCTCGGCGAGCTGCATCCGCAGGCGGCGGAGAACTATGGCATCGGTGAGCGTACGGTGGTAGCCGTGATCGACATCCCTTCGGTTGTGGAGAAAGCGACCTTTGACCGCAAGTTTACCGGCATTGCCAGATTCCCGGCTGTGGCGCGCGACATCAGCATGATTGTACGCAGAGAAATCACTGCAGGTGACATCGAAGCCGTCATTGCTCAGAGGGGCGGAAAACTCCTCGAAGGCTTCGAACTGTTCGACCTTTATGAAGGCCCGCCTGTGCTTCCGGGATTCAAATCCATGGCGTACAGCCTGACTTTCCGTGCGAAAGATCACACGCTGGATGAGAAAGAGATCTCTACAGCCATGAACAAGATTCTGAACGGTCTGGAAGGACTGGGCATCGAATTGAGAAAATAAAAAGCCTGCGTGCAGCCCCGGAAAATAGGCCGGGATGCAGGCCGGTCCGGCTGTGAAACTTGGCGCAAAGTACTTGCATTTTAGAGATGCCTGTGCTATCATATGCTGTGCGCTGTCTGTCCGCAGAAACGGAAGACCGGTTTTCAGCATGAAACGGCTGCATAGGACAGCAGGAAATCGGATTATAAACGTGGATAATCATTGAGGAGGAAGATTCGGATGATCTGGGCTCTTAGACTTATGAAAGCTGCTATCGTGGTGATTTGCGTTGCGCTGATGGTGCTGATCCTGATGCAGGAAGGCAAGAATGCCGGACTGGGCGGCGGCATCGCGGGCGGCTACTCCCAGACCTACGTCGGGAAGCATCGGAAGAATACCCCTGAGGGGAGAATGCGCCGGTACACCGCTTATCTGGTAACCGCGCTGTTCATTCTTGCCCTGCTGCTGAACGTGCTGGGGAACTAAGAAACAATCCGAAGGCTCATGGCGCTGCCATGAGCCTTTTCTATCAGTGCGCTGTTCAGCACAGACCGGCATGACAGCGAAAAGATTCACATACAAGAGATAACTTTTGACCGGAAACGGTATGGGGAACATCTATGGGAAAGGAAAGTATCAAGCTCATTGCCAACAATAAAAAAGCCCGGCATGACTACTTCATCGAGCAGACCTTCGAGGCCGGCATTTCTCTGGTGGGGACGGAGGTGAAGTCCCTTCGCATGGGGAAGTGCAGTCTGAAGGAAGCGTATGTTAAAAATGAACATGGCGAGCTGATCATCCTTGGAATGAACATCAGCCCGTACGAAAAAGGGAATATTTTCAACCGGGATCCTCTGCGTCCCCGGAAGCTTCTGCTGCACCGCCAGGAGATCAACAAGATTGCCGGAGCCGTAAGCCAGCAGGGCTATACCATAGTCCCGCTGCAGGTGTATCTGAAGGGAAGCCTGATCAAGGTGGAGATCGGTCTGGCAAAAGGTAAAAAACTCTACGACAAACGGGCGGATACTGCGAAACGGGATGTCCGCCGGGAAGCGGAGAGAGATTTCAAGGTACGTATAACGGGCTGACGGAAAGCAGATCGACTGAAAAGCCGCCTGTCCGGTGATTGATAAAACAGACGGATTATGCTACATTAATCCTGTGCCTGAATCTGGGGTAATGTGGGGAGATGTGCGTAATCGAATGCACAGCTGTATTCTGACAGCTGCCTGCAGCGGAGACGCACAGTATGTCACCTTTCGATACCTGAATGATATGGAGGTTTAGTTATGAAGAAATCGAGATTAGGGAAAAAATGGCTTCTTCTCCTGGCAGCGGCCTGTGCGGTCGGTTTTCTGCCGGCAGCACTGCCGGATGCCATGGCAGCGGAGAGTGAACTGATCACCATGTACGGGGCGGATGAATACATTCTTCCGGACAGTTCTTCCCGTTACCTGACGAAAGCCGATCTGGAAGGCCTGACCCAGGCGGAACTTCGGCTTGCCAGAAACGAGATCTATGCCCGCCATGGACGGATCTTCGGCAGCAAGGATCTGAAGGAGTACTTCAGCAGCCGCAGCTGGTACAAGGGAACCATTCCGGCTGACAGCTTTGATGAATCTTCCCTGAACCAGTATGAAACGAAAAATGTTGACCTGATTCTGGAAGCGGAAAAGACAGCACCGACCGTGAAGTCGGGAAGCACCGGGACAAAAACGGGAACCGGCAGCAATACAGGGACCGGCAGCAATTCCGGTTCCGGCAGCAATACCGGCAGCGGAACCAGCGCAGGCATCGGCAAATTTACCGGTACGGGCAGCCAGACGGCTCATACCGGCATCTATACAGATGCGGAAATCGTGGACCTGGCCAAGAGGTATTACCATGATTATCTGGGGCAGTTCTATCTGACGGTGGAACTGGATGCTTCAGATTCCAATACTGTAAGCCTGCATATCTATGAGCAGATGTCTGACCACACGGCGACCACTGCCTGGCTGGACGTTGACAGAAAGACCGGAGCAGCTGTGAACTCTGTTCTGGGTACGAATGTAAACCTGCTGCTCGGTGCAACTGCTCCTCAGGGACAGTACATTCTTCCGGACAGTGCGTCCTGGAAACTGGAAGCATCTGATCTGGCCGGCATGAGCAAAGCGGATCTCCGTCTGGCAAGAAACGAAATCTTTGCGCGCCGCGGAAGAAAGTTCTCCAATTCGGAACTGAAAAAATACTTCAGCAGCTGCAGCTGGTACAAGGGAACCATCGATCCGGATGATTTTGACGAGAACGTGCTGAACTGGTACGAAAAGACGAATCTGGACCTGATCGCTGCCGTGGAATCCGGGGAAATCATTCCCAGCAGTAATGCCGGCAGTTCCAAGACGTCCGGTCAGGGAACGAACCAGGCAGGGCAGACAGTTCCTTCTTTCTCCGGAAGCGAAGCACAGGCGATGACTGAGGTCTTTGCGTACTGGCTGGTGGGAGATGTAACAGAATTTTCCGGCCTGAACAACGCACTGCGCATCAGCATGAGCTACGACCTGCTGGAACCGGAATACGAAAGAACCGGAAAGATGGACCGGAAGAAAGCGGAAGCTCTGATGCAGAGCGTATTCGGAAGCAGCTTCCAGCCCTCTGACAGTGACTATGCGCAGGCCGGATGGCGGGTGAACTCTTCCGAGATCGATTTCCAGGTCGGCGACTGGGGAGAGGAAGAGCCGGAAAGCACCCTTCTTTCTTTCGAAAACCTGGGAAATAACCGCTATGAAGCTGTGATTCTGTATCAGCATGTGGACTGGCCGGATGTAGAGGACTGGTGCACAGTACGCTGGCAGTTTGCCTGGGACAGCAGCCTGAAAGCCTATGTAATTACAGACGCAGCCAAAGAGCTTACGGATGGCTTCGGGTTCGAAGAAGAAGACGATATGAGAGTCGACGACATCGATGATGACATGGACGACGACATCGATGACGACATGGATGAAGACGATTTTGACGATGATGATATGGACGATGAACTGGACGAAGATGAAGAGGAAATGATGATCCAGATTTTCGTTGATGACGGCAATTAAAACGCAACGGTATTTGATGACTTTCGGGCTTCGCGTGAGAACGCGAAGCCCTTTCTTTTATTTATCTCACTGGAAATTCCTCCGGATTTCCAGTGAGATAAAAACACTCTGTGTGGATGTGCAGGCGCGCGGACAAAATTTGTATTTGTAATGAAAATTTATTATTTTCACGCTTGCACTTTGCCCCAACATGCATTAGAATGGGTGATAAGG
>CACZQT010000392.1 GCA_902783295.1 uncultured Lachnospiraceae bacterium | reverse complement strand
GATATCGGAAAGACCGCAGGACGGTTTCAATCTTCCGGCAGTCGTGTCGGACACGGTGTATATGGGTACGCTGACCAAGGTACTGCTGCGATCGGACGATGGACAGGAAATCCGGTATTCCAGGATCGAACAGCCTGAGAACCTGGCGGAGGGAGACCGCGTGTATGTTTCCTGGAAGCTGGATAAGGCAGTTGTCATCCTGCAGGAACGCTGATCTTTCAGGTCTCTGGAATACGAAGCTCTTGTTTTCTGTCGGATGTTTCCTGCCGGATGAAGATCTTCGACTGAAACGGTCCTTTCTGGCAGTCAACCGTAGATATGAAAGCTGCGCTTTCATATCTACCATTGTGGCCTGAAAAGACGGCCATACAAAGGAAAACATGAAGTCAAAATACAAAAGTCCATTTGGGGAGGAGACATATTTTGCTCATGGCTGCGTTTTTGCAGGCGTGGCTGCAAAATAGTCATCCGCGGCCAGTAAGTCAGAGCACAAAACATCGCTTTGAGAGGAGGAACCGGTTATGCAAGGCTCAGGCACCGGGAGCAGAAAGCGGAGCCGCAGCCGTCTGCCCATGCTGGCGCAGGCAGGCCCGGTGAGCGTCTGGATGATCGTCTTTGTGACATTACCCCTGCTCTTTATTATTTATATCAGTTTTATGACCCGGGGGGATTTCGGCGGAGTCGTCTACGATTTCTCCACGGAAAGCTACCGGACCCTTATGGACACGATGTATCTGAAGGTCATCCTGAAAAGCTTCCGGGTGGCTGCGATGACGACGATCCTGTGTCTTCTGTTCGGATATCCGCTGGCCTATTTCATCGCGAAGAAGCCGCCGGAGACGGCGTCGAAGCTGATCATGCTCCTTATGATCCCCTTCTGGACGAACGGAATGATGCGCCTGAACGCCTGGATGCTGTTTTTCCAGATGAACGGACCGGTGAATTACGTGCTCACCCATCTGGGGATCGTGGAAAAACCGGTCATGTTCCTGTATACGGACTGGCTGGTCAACATCGGTCTGTTTACCAGCATGCTTCCCTTTGCGGTACTGCCGATGTATTCGTCGATTGAAAAGCTTCAGAAATCTCTTCTGGAGGCCTCCTACGATCTGGGGGCGGATCCGGTCAGGACGTTTCTGAAGGTGACGCTCCCGCTCACCTTCCCCGGGATCTTTTCAGCCATCATCCTGGTCTTTATCCCGGCGCTGGGTACCTATACGGTGACGGACATGCTGGGCGGCGGCAAGGTGCTGTATATCGGTAATATCATCAAGAACCAGTTCGGGACGATCCGCAACTGGCCGCTGGGAGCGGCACTTTCCGTGCTGCTGCTGGTGATCACGGCCCTGCTGATCTATCTCTACTCCCGCTTTGCGGGTCTCGAAGATATGGAGGTGGTCTGATGAAGGAGGAAAGAAATGGCGTACGGGATGCAGGTTTGTACCCCGGCAGCGCTGTTTTGTCCGACGGGGATCGGGAGCATCGTTCCGGCAGCGCCATCCCGAGTGCCGGGAACCGGGATCGGCATTCCGGTAATGTCATGCCATCCGCCGGGAACCGGGATCAGATCCCTGGCGGCAGGAGAAGGCGCAGACGGCGGGTCCTTTCCGTTCTGACCGACCTGTATGTGGTCCTGATGTATACGATTTTCTATATTCCCGTGGCTGTGATGATCGTCTTCTCGTTTAACGATGCGAAGCGGAACTTTTCCTGGGAGGGTTTTACCACCAGCTGGTACACAAAGCTGTTCTCCTTTTCCAATACGACGCTTTGGGATGCGCTGATCTATTCCCTGGTGATCGCCATGCTGGCCACCGTGATCAGTACGATGATCGGCGTACTGGGAGGGATCGGACTGAAGAAATTTGAATTCCGGGCGAAGAAATTCATCAATATGATGATCTATGTACCGATCATCGTGCCGGAAATCGTACTGGCGGTGGCGATGCTGATCATCTTCATCACCTTCGGTATCAAGATGGGAATGGGAACCATACTGGTCGGACACTGCACCTTCTGCATTCCCTATGCGGTCGTTACGATCAAGGGAAGGATCAGCGGGGACAATGAGACGCTGGAGGAGGCATCGATGGATCTGGGAGCCAACCGCCTGCAGACCTTCTGGCGCGTGACGATCCCGAGCATTATGCCGGGGATCATGTCCTCTGCCTTTCTGTGCTTCACGCTGTCGATCGATGACGTTGTCATGTCCAACATGCTCGCCGGAGCCAGCCAGTCTACGCTGCCGGTGCTCATCCTTTCCCTGAACCGGACGGGACTTTCGGGGGATGTAAACGCTCTGACAACCGTCATGATCGTGATGATGGCTGCGGCCGTTTTTCTGCAGAACCTGATCACGGGCAGGATGGCTAAGCGCAGGCAGGCGCGGCTGTCCCAGGAGACGGGCTGACCTGACCCGTGCCGGGACCCGGCGCAGAAGCGAAGAATGCTTGGGAAACACTGATTAAAGTATTTCACTTAAAAACCCGACATGGTCCGGCGCAGCAGTGAACAAGGGTAACTGACGGAAGGAACCTTCCGTATAGATAAAGCAACAAGTACATATAATGTAAAGGAGACATATTTTGCCCACAGCTGCGTTTTTTGCAGGCGTGGCTGCAAAATAGTCAACCGTAGCCAGTCGATCAAAGTACAACATTTCATTTTGAGAGGAGGAAACAGGATGAAGAAGGCAATGGCAGCCGCAATGGCAGTTCTCATGGGCATGTCCGTACTGACAGCCG
>CACZQT010000391.1 GCA_902783295.1 uncultured Lachnospiraceae bacterium | reverse complement strand
GCAACCGCTTCCTTTTCCGCCCCGATCGGGAAACGCCTGCTTTCCAGCCAGGTTACATTCTCCGGCACAAGCCCGTACAGATTGGAAGCGCTGGAACCCAGACCGCTGGATGCGGATGTGCAGAAGGTCGTGAGAGTCTTCCCGGAGAAATCATAACTCTCCAGGAAGGTGCTGATAATGCGCGGTGCCTGGCCGTGCCAGATGGGGTGGCCGATCAGGACGGTATCATACTGATCCATGTTATCCACGCTGCCGGAGATGGCAGGGCGTACGTCCGGATCATCCTGTTCCTGGTCGCAGCGGCCGCCTGTATAATATGCAAGGTCTGCCTCCGTATAGGGATCTTTGGCTTCGATTTCATAATAATCCGCGCCGAGAATTTCCGCTGCGTATTTTGCGATCGGGGCGGTGTGCCCGGTGGCGGAAAAACAGGCCACCAGGATGTGGCTTCCGCTGCTCTCTGAAGGCTTTTCCACGTGGACACTCAGCGTAGCCCTGGCTTTGGGATTCTGGCTGCTGGCAACGGTGATTTTTGCGGAACCGGCCATTTTAGCGGTTACTTTGCCCCCGGCGCTTACTGTGACTGCCTTCTTGTTTGAAGAAGAGAAGATCAGGTTTTTATTGGAAGCATTTGACGGGGTAAAGGAGGCTTTCAGTTTCTGCGTCTGGCCTACGGACATTTTCCCGCTGGCCCCCTTGAGCTTTAGGCTCTTTACCGCTTTGAACTTCGATTTCTTTACCACGGACACCGAGATTTTCTTTGAAACTTTCTGCCCGCCGGAAATTGTGATGACAGCAGTCCCTGATTTTTTTCCTTTCAGAACGCCCTTGGAACTGACCGATACCACTCCGGGTCTGGAGGATTTATACGTCAGTTTGCCGGTGACGGCCGAGGCGTTCAGGCTGTATTTTGCACCGGCTGCAATCGTAACTTTCCCCGTGTTTACCGACTTTACCGTGATCTTGTTTTTGACGGCTGCTTCCGCCGGCATATTCACCGGCAGACAGAAAACCATGACGGCAAAGAGCAGGGCCAGCAGTTTGCAGCAAACGGTTTTTCTGTTTCCGGCGCCGGCACCGAAACCTCCGTCAGCAGCGGACGATGCTGTGTGAGTCATTGCTTTTACGTGCATCATTTCCTTTCATCTCCTTTTCCGGTTACTCTCTATGCTGATAGTCTGATGATATCATGAAAAAGACGGTATGGCAATCCCCTGACCTGCCGCGAAGAGAGGAAGGTGGTTTTTCAGATTTGACAAACGGGATATCTGCAGAAATTACAGACAAATTGCATATTCCGTAATTGTATGATATTATTGGTTCGCTTGGAATTTTTTACCTTTGAGATGAAAAAGGGGAACAGGAGGACAGAATGAGGATCGCATTGATCAATGAAAACAGCCAGGCGGCGAAGAATGCGCTGGCGGAGAGATGCCTGAAAAGTGTTGTGGAACCTATGGGTCACATCGTGGACAATTACGGGATGTATACGCCGGATGACGCGTGCCAGATTACTTATGTGAAAGCCGGTCTGCTGGCAGCCATCCTGATCAATGCCGGAGCGGCGGATTATGTCATCACCGGCTGCGGGACCGGAGAAGGGGCCATGCTGGCCTGCAATGTATTCCCGAAGGTGCTCTGCGGGCATGTGGAGGACGTGGAGGATGCGTTTATGTTTGCCCAGATCAATGACGGCAACGCGATTTCCATTCCTTTCGCGAAGAAATTCGGCTGGGGCGGCGAACTGACGCTTACCTACATGTTTGAAAAGCTTTTCGGCAGCGAAAGCGGCGGCGGATATCCGCCGGAACGCGTGGAACCCGAACAGCGGAACAAGAAGATCCTGGACGGGGTAAAGGCGGTCACGACGAAAGATATGCTGACAATTCTGAAGGAACTGGATCCGGAGTTTGTGCGGGAAACGATCAGCGGCGAGCACTTCGCGGAACTGTTTTACCCGAACTGCAAATCGGAAGAGATCGCCTCCTTCCTGAAGTCTCTGTAAAAAAGGCAGAACAGAGGGACAGTCCCCCTGTCCTGGATCTCTGGAAATCGTTGTGAAAGGGAGAAACGAAATGGATATTCTGAAGAAATTTTCTCTGGAGGGGAAGACAGCCCTGGTGACGGGCGGCGCCTACGGAATCGGTTTTGCCATTGCGGAAGGCCTGGCGGGAGCCGGCGCGAAAATCGCGTTTAACTGCCGCGGGCAGGAGCATTTGGAAAAAGCCCTGGCGGCGTACCGCGAAAAGGGCATCGATGCCCGGGGATATATCTGTGATGTTACGATAGAAGAGGAAGTCGCCGGCCTGGTGCAGAAGATTGAAAAAGAGCTGGGACCGGTAGAGATTCTTGTCAACAATGCGGGGATTATTAAGCGGATCCCGATGGTGCAGATGTCTGTGGAGGAATTCAGGGAAGTGGTGGACATCGACCTGACTGCGGCCTTTATTACGTCGAAGGCCGTGCTTCCGGGGATGATGGAGCGCCGGAGAGGTAAGATTATCAATATCTGCTCCATGATGAGCGAACTGGGGAGAGAAACCGTTTCTGCCTATGCGGCGGCAAAGGGCGGCCTGAAGATGCTCACCAGGAATATCGCATCGGAATACGGTGCCTGGAATATACAGTGCAACGGCATCGGCCCCGGGTATATCGCAACGCCGCAGACAGCTCCGCTGCGTGAAAGACAGGCGGACGGCAGCCGGCATCCTTTTGACCGTTTCATCATTTCCAAGACGCCTGCAGAACGCTGGGGAACACCGGAAGATCTGATGGGAGCTGCGGTTTTCCTGGCATCGGAAGCCTCGGATTTTGTAAACGGCCATATCCTGTATGTGGACGGAGGTATTCTGGCGTACATCGGGAAGCAGCCGTAAGGACAAGGGAAGTACAGGGGGACTGTCCCCTTGTATTAGACTCGCAAGCGAGTCTTGAAGCTTGCAGGCGGTACGTAAAAAGACAATTATCTTACTGATACCGCGCAAAAATTTTGTAGCAAACAAATATGAACGTGATATAATGATATATGAGAGAACCTGTGCACCGGGGAGGAATCTGCCCTGTTCGGGAAAACGTTTCAGGCAGTGTGACTGTGCAAAGGTTCGGAACTATAACGGGGGAAATGAAATCCCGGACAACAAAGGAGGTTATTTATGAAAACGAGAAACACAAAAAGAATCGTCAGTGTGATCCTGCTGGCAGTCCTTTTCCTGGCTGTTATGGCACCGAGTGCAGAAGCAGCTGTCAAGAAGGTAAAAACACAGAGCTTCAGTGTTGAGTATACTAAAACACTGGCGAAGAAAGCCACGACGGTAAAAACAGGAACGAATACACTGCAGATTGCCAAGAGCGGGTATGCAAAGTTTGTGGTCCCTAAAACCAAGAAATATACCTTTACCTACACGGGGCTGTCCAATGTAAAAGGTTTCACTTCCAACGGATATTCGTATATCAGCCTTCCGGAGAAAGGCTACAGCAAGACATATCTGAATAAGCAGGAATTTACGACGACAGGCGGCAAGACCAGCACTGCATGGTACGGTGTGGCAAAGTACGCAAGCAAGGATAAAACAACATCAGCGATTCTCGCCACCAGAACAGCCAAACTGAAACTGAAGAAGGGTTCGACGGTATACATCTTCTTCTATGTCGGGAATGCGACGGCGAAACTGAACCTGAAAATCAAGTAACAGGGCATAAGAATAACAGAGAGACAGAGGGACAGTCCCCTTGTCCCGGCAAGGACAAGGGGACTGTCCCTCTGTCTCTCTGTTATTTCACGCATATTATGCAAAATATTGTGGAAAACATCTATGGATGTGATATAATCATATTCGAGGAAACCTTGCACCGGGGAGGAATCTGCCTCGATCTGAGGAAAATGTTTCGGGCGGTATGACTGGGCAAAGGTTCAAAACTACGACGGGAGAACGAAATCCCGGTCATTAAAGGAGGTCATTACATGAAAACGAGAAAAGCTGGAAGAGTCGTCAGCACAATTCTGCTGGCAATCCTGTTCCTGGCAGTTATGGCACCAGGCGCAGAAGCGGCCACCAAAAAGGTAAAAACTCAGGCTTACAGCGCTGTGTACTCAAAGAAATTGCACAACAAGGCCAAAACGATAACGCTTGGAACGAATTCGCTGAAGATTACTCAGAGCGGGTATGTAAAGTTTAAAGTTCCCAAATCAAAGAAATATACCATTACTTACACGGGGATGTCCGTCAAAAAAGGTACCTCAACGTACGGATATTCGGATATCTACGTTCCGGAGATGCAGCCTGACAAGGTAGTTATGAAGAGTAAGACATTTACGACGAAAGGCGGAAAGGCCAGCACTGCATGGTTTGGCGTTGAAAAGTACGCGAGCACGGAGAAAACAACAACAGCGTTCCTTGCTACCAGAAATGCCAAGCTGAAACTGAAAAAGGGAACGACCGTATACATCTACATAAATGTCGGGACGAATACAACAGCGAAGTTAAATCTGATTATCAAGTAAGAGGACAGAGGGAGAGTCCCCATGTTCCGGACGGAACATGGGGACTCTCCTTCTGCGTTACAGAACCCTTACCTCTGCCTCTCCGTGCACCGGGGAGGTTTTTTTATAATCAGACAGGAGTCTTACTTTGCCGCCGGGAAGGTCAAAAGTTTCTTCCGCTGTCATTCTGCGGCTCGGATGTGTGTGAAGGAAGCGGTCCAGGCGAACTGTTTCCAGCAGCTCATGCAGCTGCTCCGGGCTTATGTCATCCCTGTTTTTCACCTGATCCTGCAGGAAATCCCGGAAAATATCGTATCGCTGAAAAACGGAGGGCTGTTTCTGCTCATAGCCGTTCTCCCGGTAGTAAGCAGCCAGGGCTTCAAACAGTTCAAACGGACCTTCAAACAGTTTTTCTGCCAGCGGCAGGCTCCGCCGGAATCCCTGCGTATTTACATATTCTTCGACCCGGTCACTGATCCGGTGCAGCAGTTCCAGTTCTTCGAAGGAGATCCACCGTGTTTTCAGGACTTCGTAGGGCGGATCTTCGGAACAGACCAGGCCGTATTCCTCCCGGCGTTCATAGAGTTCTGTGCCTTTCAGAAGCTTCAGGAAGCCCAGCTGCAGCTGGTGCGGACGCATCTCATAGACTGCCGCAAAGGACCTGCGGAAGCTGGCCAGGCCTTCGTAAGGAAGCCCGGCGATCAGGTCCAGATGGAGATTGATGTTCTGTGTTCCGATAAGGACGGACATGACTTCTGCGATGCGGTCCAGCTCTGCCCTCCGGTGGATGCTCCGCAGCGTTTCCGGATTCGCGGACTGCACTCCGATTTCCATCTGGATCAGACCCGGGCGAAGCGTGGTCAGCAGATCCAGTTCTTCCGGGGTAATGCGGTCACCTTCGATTTCGAAGTGGAAATTTGTAATTCCGTTGTCGTGATCGCGAAGATATTTCCAGATCCGCATGGCATGGGCGGGATCGGCGTTAAATGTGCGGTCAATAAATTTGACCTGCGGCACCTGGTGATCCAGGAAGAACTGAAGTTCCTCTTCCACAAGCTCCGGACTGCGGAAACGGATGCCGTGTTCCTTTCCGGAAAGACAATAGGAACAGGAAAAAGGACAGCCCCGGCTGGATTCGTAATACAGAATACGGTGAGAAAACAGGGGCAGATCGCGGTAGAAGAAAGGGATGGCATCCAGGTCCACGGGAGATGTGATTCCTGTCCGGACCAGCTTCCCGTTCTGCAGGTACGCCAGACCGCGCAGAGTGGGATCCTTAAGTGCACTGCTCCATGTTTCTGTCTTGTCTGCCGGCATACTTGTTTCAGCTGCCGGGGCTTTTGTTTTCTCCCGGTATCTTTTTCCCGCCCGGTCGGCCAGTTCGGCAAACAGCTTTTCCCCTTCTCCCAGCAGGCAAAGATCTGCTCCGTCCTTAAGGAGCGGTTCCGGGTACCAGGTGGCTTCCGGACCGCCGGCCCAGAGCTGAATCTCCGCACCTGACACCTTCCGGATGTCCCGGATCAGCCGTCTCACCCGGTCCACGTTCCAGATATAGACCGAGAAACCGATAATATCAGGCCTGCGCGACAGGATTCCGGCAAGGACATCCTGATACCGGTCGTTAATGGTGTACTCGACGACCTCCACTTCCGGGCCTTCCGGATTCTGACGGTCCGCGTACGCTTTCAGAAAATAGACAGCCGGACAGCTGTGGATATATTTGGCATTGAGAGCGGTAAGAAGGATTTTCATGTCTTCTCCAATGTTCGGTTCAAGACTCGCTTGCGAGTCTTGCGCGCCGTGTGCGGGGTGCCGAATGGCACCTTCCGCACCGCACACGTGCGCATCCTCGCGGAGCTTTTATCTTGGACGGAGATTGGACTTCCTCCAAGACAGGTTTGTAAATTACCCCCTTCTACAGAGGAGGGAGTTTTCTCCGTCCAAGATAAAATCACTGATACAGCAACAGTGTAGTATATTTACAGATCTGATTCAACTGTCTGTTTTCCCTGCAATTCACCTGTCTGCTTGAAAAGAAATCTGCGCAATGTTATACTTTTCAGAAATGAAAGGCAGGCTGCAGGGACAGAGGGACTGCCTCTCTGTCCCATGATCCAAGGAGGATTGGATATGAAATACCTGAAGCAGTTCGGCATTCTCGCCGGGATTACCTGCGTGGGTGAGATCCTGCATTATTTTATTCCGCTGCCGATTCCGGGAAGCGTTTACGGTCTTCTTCTCCTGCTGATGCTGCTCATGACAGGTGCCTTGAAAGTGGAACAGGTGAAAGAAGCGGCAGAATTCCTGATTGAAATCATGCCGGTGCTGTTTATTCCGGCAGCCGCAGGCCTTGTGGTTACCTGGCCCGCTTTATCCAAAATGCTGCTTCCGGTCTGTGTGATAATTGTAGTGTCCACGTTCCTGGTGATGATTGTAACGGGAAAAACAGCAGAAACCATGCTGAGGTATTCCGGGAAGAGGAACACCGGAGGCAGAAACGCGGGAGCAGGCAGCAGTGGAAACGGTAACGACGGGAGCGGAAACGCCGAGAACAGCATGACCCGGAGCAGTGATTCCGGAAACAGAAGCACAGCAGGCAGTAATACAGGAGCCGGAGATGTGGGATACAGCGGCTCCGGTGCGAAAAAACGGGGAGGAGGTGCCGGGCATGCTGAATGATGTGATACGGAACAGCGCTTCCGCGGGGATCGTGATCAGCCTGCTGTCCTATGGGATCGGCATGGTGGTAAAAAAAAGGCTGAAACTCGCCATTTTCAACCCGGTGCTGATTTCTGTTATCCTTGTGATCGCCTTTCTCGGGTTTGGCCGTGTGGAGTATGAGAGCTATAACAGCAGTGCCAGATTTTTAAGCTATCTGCTGACGCCGGCGACCGTCAGCCTTGCCGTCCCCTTGTACCTGAAAGTGGATGTTTTAAAGAAGAATGCCGCGGCCATTTTTGTCTCTATTCTGGCAGGAGCCTTTACAAGTCTGGCGTGTATCTTTCTGATGTCCCTTGTTTTCCGGCTGTCGCATGAGGCATATGTGACCCTTCTTCCGAAATCCATTACGACCGCCATCGGCATAGGCATATCGGAAGAGCTGGGAGGCTTCCCGTCCATCACGGCCGCAGTCATCATTATCACCGGGATTCTGGGGAATGTGACCGCAGAGGGACTGCTGAAACTTTTCCGGATCAGCAATCCGGTTGCAAAAGGGCTGGCGATCGGGACCGCTTCTCACGCGATCGGTACAGCTAAGGCGATGGAAATCGGTGAAGTGGAAGGCGCCATGAGCAGCCTGTCCATAGTGGTGTCCGGTGTGCTGACGGTGGCCGGAGCATCTTTGTTCGCAAATCTGATACCATGAAGCGCGCTGATTATGAACACCCGGTTACAGCAGCCTGCCGCAGCGTATGCGGAGGGAAGAATCTGCTTCCGTGCACGCTGCTTTCGGAAGGAAGGGACGCAGATGAACATCTATATGGCTTTTTCTCTGTTTTCGATCACCATCCTGGTGTACTGGATTATTACGGAACTCTTCACGATTCTGTTCCGTTTTACGGGACTCCCGGATGAAAGAGCCCGCTTTCAGGTGATCTCGCTGCTGACAGGCTGCGGGTACACCACAAAGGAGAGCGAGATGTTCCTCTCCAACAAGCGAAGGCGGCGTCTGGCAAGGATTACCATGCTGTTCGGATATGTTTTTAACATCACCATTGTATCCGCTTTCATCAATGTGTTCCTGTCGCTGAAACTCAGCCAGGTCGGGCATTTTTATTCCGGAATTCTGATTCCGCTGGGTGCGGTTGCCATCATCTTCATTTTCATGCGGGTTCCGAAGGTGCGCGCATGGGGCGAAGGCGTTCTGCAGGATGTAGCCGGCCGGCTTGTCGGAAAAACGGACTCATTCAATACCGTCCTGCTGCTGGATTACATCGGAACCGACAGTATCGCACTGGTAACTCTCCATCATATACCGGAAGAGTACCAGGGTATTCCGCTTTCACAGTCCGGCCTGAAGGCGGATACCGGTATTCTGGTCATGCTGGTGGAGAAGCCCGGGGAAAAGGCTGTGCCGGCCGGGGCGAATACGGTTTTTTCAGTCGGAGATAAGCTGACGGTTTTTGGAAATTATACCACCATCTGCAAAGCTTTTCACGCAAAGGAGCGTTTTGCAGAGGTCTGAATCCGGGGGGGATATTCCGGGACAGAGAGCAGCCGGTATGTTCCGGCTCCGGTGAATCGAGGTGAAGTCTATGGGACTGTTTGCCATCGGCGACCTGCATCTGCATTATCAGTCCGTGCTGAAGGCACCGGGGCAGCTGCATGAGCGGGTATGGAAAAACCATGAAGAGAAATTCCGGAAGTACTGCGGAAAATCCGTAACGCAGGAGGATACCCTTGTTCTGGTGGGGGACCACAGCTGGGGGAAGAACCTTTCGGAGTGCGAACTGGATCTTCAGTATATCTGCGAACTGCCGGGGCGTAAGATCCTGACACGCGGGAATCACGATATGTTCTGGGACGCGAAGAAAACGGATGCGCTGAACGCCATGTTTCAGCCCCGGCTGACTTTCCTGCAGGACAGCTATGAAACCTACCGGGACTACGCGCTTGTCGGCACGAAGGGATTCACTTTTGAGGGGCCGTTCTATCTCGACCGCCGTGGCCGGATCATCGGCTGGGACGAGGAGGCGGAGGCACACGCCGCGAAGCTGGTGGAGAGAGAATTGCAGAGGCTGCGGAAATCCTTTGAACTGGCGAAAGCGGATGGATACCGGAAGTTTATCATGTTCCTGCACTATCCGCCTACCAGTATCCTGGAAGAACGCAGCGGCTTCACGGATATGGCGGAGGAGTACGGTGCAGAGCAGGTAATCTATGCGCACTGCCATGGAGAGAGCCGGTTTGGGGACAGCATCCACGGGGAATACCGGGGGAGGACGTACCATCTGGTATCCGGCGACTACCTGTCGTGGAAGCCGTTCAGAATTCTGGAATAAGGGCAGATGCCGGAAACAATGCCCGGCGGGATTGTTATTTTGGCTGGAATTTTAGCCGGAACTTCATTTAAAATGACCAAAGGAGGAGAAGTGTTATGAGGAAAAACGGAAAACTGCGTGTAAAGATGCCGGATCTCCGGAGACTGTTTCTGAACTGTCTGGTTCTGCTTGTGTTTCTTGGCGCTTTTACGGGAGCGAAGGCGGCGGCTGCCGCGGAGAAGAAATGTGTGATCACTGTAACGGCGAAGTCATCTCTGCAGAAGGTCTCGCAGAATGTTTATGCTTCGGCGAATGAGACATACGGCGGGTATTCCTTTGAATATACGCCGATTGATATTGCTGTAAAATCTGCCGGAGAGAAAATCAGTGTGCTTGTGGAGGTCAAAGACGAGCTGATTGTGAAAGACAGCCTTTCCTTTGCCCAGGCGACAGGAACTGAGGAAGAAATCGGCGGCAGCTTTTCGTTTTCCTACAGCTATACGTCAGGCGACTGGACACGGACCTCGTCCCATTACATTTCCCGGCTTCTGAATGTTCATTATGCAGGCTTTACGGTGAAGACGCCGCTGGTGAAAACCGCCAAGGCGGGTTTCCGGCCGGGAAAGGGAAATGCTCTTCCTGTCTTCGCGGTACTGGAAGTGGATAAGGTTTCCAACGGCCTTGCACTGAAATGCAGGGTGCGCATTCTGAACAGCAAGGGAAAAACCGCTTTCCAGAAGATTTTTGACGTCCCGGCTGTTACGGGGAAGAAAATACTGTTCTATTATCCCTGGAGCGGAAAAGCTTCCAAAGGCAACAGTGCGAAGCTGGGGTCCGGGAAGTTTGTTCCGAAGGGAAAATATAAAGCTGAGATCTGTGTATATGCGTCTGCTTCTTCGGCCGGAGCCAAAACAGCCGCGTCAAAGCTTCCGAAATCCACTAAAAAGAAAACCTTTACCATTACTTCAAAAGGGGCAGCCGGTGCTGCTGCCCTGAAATCCGCCCTGGGTACGGTGGTGATGTATACCGGTCACCCGGAGATCGACTATATGGCAGAGAAGATGGTACAGGCTGCCGGCGTAAAGCTGTCCATGAGCGATGATGACAAGGTGGAGAAGCTGTACCACTACATGACGAAGAACTTCAAGCATATTAAAGCCTCGAATTACGGGGACAGCTTTAAGATCTACTATGACCTGGACAAGCTGAAGACTAAGATCAGCCAGTATGATTCATCCCTGTATAAGAAATGGAGCAGAGGAGAGATTGTCTTCGACAGCAGTCTGGCCGGTTATTCGACAGTCTGGAACATGCAGAGACGGGCAGGGGTCTGTACGGACAACGCCACAATCTTTAAGATTCTGCTGGCTCATGTGGGTGTGCAGGCAGGCCGTTGTGATGGATATTACCTGAACCGGAACGGCACAAAATCCGGCCATACCTGGAACTGGGTCATTGTGAACGGCACAAAATATTATTATGATGTGGATGTAGAGATCATTAACTACGGAAACGGACAGGGAGACTATTACTGGTACAAAAAGAG
>CACZQT010000390.1 GCA_902783295.1 uncultured Lachnospiraceae bacterium | reverse complement strand
TTTTCCTGTATCAACAATTCCCTTAAATTCGAATGCAGCCGTAAAACCGTTTCAGACAACAAAATGAGTTTCTGTCTGAACAGCGGCCGGATGGCCGGTAAAAACGCGGCAGCATGACGATCAGCATAGGAAGCAGCATCTTTTAAGCAAACGCGGTTGACATTTCTGATGGAAGAATATATACTGGCAAACAGTTAGATTAATCTAATATATATGAGATAAGTTTAACCGAAGGCGGGTTTAGGCACCATGTCAGAAGAAATATTGATCCAGTACACGTCTCCTACTCTGGCCGGATTGAAACCGGGGAATCTGTTTACCTTCAAATTTTCCGGAAAAGCCGATATGCGTGACAGTATACAGAAGATGAACAAGACCCTTGTTCCGAAAGGCCTCTGCATGATTCCGCTCTGTGAACGCGGAGAGCGGACCCTTGTCTATCTTTTCCGGCCTTCCATGGTGGAAGAGAAACTCTCAGATTCCAAAGCCAGAGAAATTCTGGATCGTTATGGATACCAGGAAGGAACAATGGGGCAGAAGCTGTCCACTTTGATCAGCAGGATCCGTCAGGAAAAAGATTTCCCGCATGAGATCGGACTTTTTCTGGGTTATCCTCCGGAGGATGTAGAGGGGTTTATTGTGAACAAAGCCAGTAATGCCAAATATACAGGGATCTGGAAAGTGTACGGGGACGAAGAACGGGCGAAGAGCACGTTCCAAAAATACCAGCATTGTACGGAGATATACAGCAGACAGTGGAAAAAGGGAATGCGGCTGGAAAAGCTGATCGTTCCTGCATAAATACAAAACATAAGGAGGATACAACATGAGTAAAGTAGCAGTGGTGTACTGGTCCGGGACGGGCAATACGGAAATAATGGCTAATGCGGTCGCGGAAGGAGTCCGGGAAGCCGGAGGAGAGGCTGAAACGATCGTTGTAAGCAGTTTTACTGCAAATGACATGAATGGATATGATGCCATCGCATGGGGCTGTCCGGCAATGGGAGACGAGGTCCTGGAGGAATCGGAATTCCAGCCTGTGTGGGATGACTGCAAGGGAAAAATGGAAGGAAAGAAGATCGCGCTGTTTGGTTCCTATGGATGGGGAGACGGTCTGTGGATGCGTGAATGGGAGAAAGAATGCCAGGAACTGGGACTAAAACTGGCCTGTGATTGTGTCATGGCAAATGACAGTCCGGATGACGGTGCCAGAGAGGCATGTAAAACACTTGGCAAAGCGCTTGTTTAAACTGAGTTTTGTTTTAAAGTGATCCATTAAGAAACGACAAAGACAGTGTTTAAAACCCAAACAGGCATATGGCCTCCGGACCATGTGCCTGTTTGGGTTATCAGGCAAGTACGGAACCAGACCGGATCCTGTTCAGTTTCCCTTGAATATTTCGAAGTTTGTCATATAATATAAATGTTATATATATCTAATAATAGGAAGAGTCTTCTACCGACAGGAAGAGCTTTCTACTAACAGAAAGAGTCATTTACCTGCATCGGAAGTATCTTCCAGGATTGGAAAAAGCGAGAGGTTATGAAGGGAAAAGGAGGAGAAGCAAATGACTTTTGGTGGAAAACTGGCACTGTTTATCGGCGGAACGCTGTTCGGATCGGCAGGGTTCAAGATCCTTTCCAGCAAGGACGCACGCAAGGTATACACGCATGTTACGGCAGCGGCACTGCGTTGTCAGGACGAAGTGATGAAACAGGCAGACCTGATACAGGAAAGCTGTTCTGATATTTATGCGGATGCAAAGCAGATCAACGCAGAACGTGAAAAGAAAGCGGCGGCGGAAATGATCGAAGAAAGCGCACAGGCATGAAATTTCTGATCCTGCACGATACGCCCGGCAGAATGCGGCTGCGTCCGGATGTCAGGGCTATGAGCATAAAGCAGGCGGATATTCTGGATGCGTGGCTGCGGAAACAGCCCGGAGTAGAACGCGTAACGGTTCACGAAAGGACCTGCGGGATCATCGTGTACTATCATGGGCAGCGTTCTGAGCTGGTCAACGCTCTTTCCGGATTTTCCTATGAGAAAGCAGCAGAATCTCTGGGGCTCCTGACACACAGCAGCCGCCTTATGAATCGGGAGTTTAAGAAAAAGCTGGTGTTTCTTGTACTCCGGCATGCGGGAACTCGTCTGCTGCTTCCCGAACCGGTCCGTATGGTTCTGAATATTTGTGTAACGATCCCGCGCATGATGCAGGCTGTGAAAACGGCGGCTTCCGGACGGCTGACAGTAGATGTTCTGGATGGCATCGCGATCGGGGTTTCGCTGATCACCGGAGATCATTCTACAGCGGGC
>CACZQT010000389.1 GCA_902783295.1 uncultured Lachnospiraceae bacterium | reverse complement strand
CCGATGTTACAGCCAGGTCATACCGGTTCAGGCAGGAAGCATACAAACGGGGCATGACATCCGCACTTATAGAGGAAGAAGAACTGCTCGTTCTTAAAAACCACGCGATCGATCTCACCCTTTTTCATTTGCCACATCCGGGGGGGAGAAGCTGGACATGCGTAAATGATAAAAATCCGGCCTCCAGGCCGGATTTTTATCATTTATCAGGGGGCTGCCGTATTAACTATTGCGACAGCCCCTTCCTGATTAATTTTTACTGTATAGTTCGTGTATTTACAGTTGTTTCTTTAGTATCTTCCCTGCTAAATTATTTAAGTGTTAATTATCTGAGAGGTCATAAAAATACATATCTTACGGGAAGCCCTTAATACATATTGACAATGAGAAAAAAATGATGTATATAGTACGTATAATACGATATATAACGACATGATGACATGCAACAGATTGATTGCTGCTTTTCTCTATGCACTCAGGCTTCCGGACTGCAGGGAGGTAATTGATGAAAAAATACATTCTTCGAAGGCTGCTGATTGCTATCCCCACCTTTCTTGGCATCACTGTATTTGTATTCTGCCTGTGTTATTTTGCCTCCGGAAGCCCTTTGGAGCTTCTCCTGAGCGATCCCAACATTTCTGAAGCAGAAGTTCAACGCAGGGCGGCAGCTCTTGGCCTGAACCAGCCCATCTATATCCAATAT
This sequence comes from uncultured Lachnospiraceae bacterium, assembly GCA_902783295.1. GTDB lineage: Bacteria > Bacillota > Clostridia > Lachnospirales > Lachnospiraceae > UBA3305. Next base: position 6,725 of record CACZQT010000389.1, on the reverse strand, counting down.
CTTTCCTGGCTGAAAAACCTGATCATGGGAAACCTCGGCTTTTCCTACCGTACCGGCGGTTCCGTCAACAAGATGGTTATGAATGCACTGGGCCCGACGGTACTGCTTACCTTTGCGTCGGTCATCGTTGCCTGTGTTATTTCTTTTCCCCTGGGAATTCAGTCCGCCCGTCATCAGAACGGCCCGTGGGATTCGGTTTCCGCTGTCTTTTCTTTTCTGTCCACATCTACCCCCAGTTTCTTCCTGGCACTGGTGTTTCTCTATTTCTTTGCGGTCCGTCTGGAACTGCTGCCGATCGGCGGCATGTATGATACCGGGCGGAGCGAGACCTTTTCCTCACTGATGCGTCATCTTGTCATGCCGGCCTGCGTTCTGGGCAGCACTATGATCGGCAGTCTGATCCAGTACATACGAAGCAGCATGCTGGAAGTGATGGGAGAGGACTATGTCCGTACCGCCCGGGCAAAAGGACTGTTGGAGCATACGGTGGTAATCAAGCATGTGGTGCGCAACTCGCTGATCCCGGTTGTGACCTATCTGGGCATGGAAATACCCATGCTGATCGGCGGAGCGGTTGTAACAGAACAGATTTTTTCCTGGCCGGGGCTGGGCAACCTGATGTTGAAATCCATCAGCTCCCGGGACTATCCGGTGATTATGGGCATTACCATCATCACGGCACTGGCTGTTCTTGTTTTTAATCTCCTGACAGACCTGTTTTACGGGGTTCTGGATCCGCGGATCCGTTATGACTGAAAGGGGGGCGTATATGAATAAACGACAACTGGAAATGCGGAATTTCGTGCGTCGTTTCTGCAAAAACAGACTGGCCGTGATCGGGCTATTCTGCTTTACTCTGATCGCACTGCTGGTGATTGTGCTGCCGCCGCTCATGCCGTATACCGAAGCAGAGATCGATATCATTGCCTTTAACGCTCCCCCGGGGAGCAGTCATATTCTCGGTACCGATACTGTAGGCCGGGATGTGCTGACCAGGCTTTTATATGGCGGCCGGGTATCCCTGTTTGTCGGCATTGTAAGTACTATGATCAGCGTTCTGATCGGGATTCCCCTGGGACTGCTTTCCGCATTTTACCGCGGTTGGATTGAAAACATTGTGATGCGACTGGCGGACATCTTCATGACAATTCCTTCCACGATCCTGATTCTGTTTCTGGTATCCATGTTTGGGCCATCCATTGTAACGGTTACGGTGGTGATCGGTGTCCTGGGCTGGACAAAATTCGCCAGGCAGATCTACGGCAGCGTTCTGACGGTCCGGGAAAAGGACTATGTGGAAGCCGGGGTAGCCATCGGCCAGAAAGACCGGCTCATTATCTGGCGTTATGTGCTTCCTAATGCAATTGCTCCGATTTTTATTTCCGTTACTTTCCGGATTGCGTCTGCCATTATTCTTGAATCTTCCCTGTCTTTCCTGGGAATGGGAGTCCAGGCTCCGGCTGCGTCATGGGGAAATATGCTTTATAACGCACAATCCATTTCCATACTGAAGAACTGCATGTGGATGTGGCTTCCTCCGGGGCTGACACTTATGACAACGATTCTGTCTATCAATTTTATCGGAAACGGACTGAGAGATGCCCTGGATCCGAAAACCGCGCTGGAATGATCGGCGCAAGGACCTGCAGGCAGCACTTGTTTCCTGACCGCATTAAGGAAAAACATGCCGCGTCAGCGGTTTTGGGCGCGTCTGCGCCAGAAAGGAGTAATTATGAAGAAACTGACGGCAACTCTGCTGGCTCTGGGACTGGCTGCTTCCACGTTGTTTGGGGCGGTGTCGGCACAGGCAGGCGAAATCAGGGATGAAGTTGTGACGATGGCGATTATTTCCACCTGGAATACGCTGAACGTTTACAATACTTCCGGCAACTATGGCCATTGTGTGGCAGACCAGCTTTTTGAACGTATGGTTACCTGCAACCACAATGGCGAGTACATCCCCCGTCTGGCGACTTCCTGGGAGATGTCCGAAGATAACAGCCAGATCACTTTCCATCTGAATACGGACGCCACCTGGCACGATGGAAACCCGCTGACGGCGGAAGACGTAGTGTTTACCCTGCAGGCTATGACCAATGACGCGGTGGATAACTACTACCGTGCAGAGTTCAGCAGCCTTCTCGGCACCGACGAAAACGGCATCTGCGCCAACCCGGAAGAGCTTGGTGTGGAAGCCCCGGATGCAGCGACAGTAACGATTTCCTTCAAAAAACCGAAAGCAATGGAGAACATCCTTTCCTCTCTGTGCAGCTTTATGTACATCCTGCCCAAACACCTGCTGGATTCGGACGACTGGTCGTCCATTAACACCTCCGATTTCTGGAGCGCTCCCGTAGGCGCCGGTCCCTTTAAGTATGTGAAGGATATTGCCGGGGAAGAACTGCAGCTGGAAGCAAACGAAAACTATTATCTGGGAAGCCCGGATTTCAAGACCTTTGTGATCCGCGTTGTGCCGGCTGCCAGCCTGACCGCCGGTCTGATCAACGGTGAAATCGACGTGGTCGGCGCCGGCAGCATTCCGCTGGCGGACTGGGAAACCGTAAAATCAACGGACTCTCTGACAGCGGCAGCTGTTTCCGGGTATTCCTATCAGTACATGGAATTTAACCTTTCCGATGCGGATCCTGATTTCCAGGATGCTGCAGTCCGTGTGGCGTTTGACAAGGCCATCAACAAACAGCTGATCGTAGATCAGCTGATGGCAGGTGAAGGACAGGTAGCAGTTGGTCCTCTTCCTGAATATCACCCTTATTACAACAAAAATCTGGTCGGTAATGCCTACGATCCGGAAGCAGCCAAGAGTGAGCTGGAGGCAGCCGGTTTCGATTTCGGCAAGACATACCGGCTGATCGTTCCACAGGGCAACCAGGTTCGTGAACAGTCGGCTCTGGTAATCCAGCAGAACCTGCTGGCCATCGGAATCAATGTGAACATCGAAACCTACGATTTCGCAACTCTTCTGGATATGATGAGAAAGGGCGATTTTGATCTTGGTCTCCTGGGCGGCGGCAGCAACATCGATCCTGCAGAAAGCTCTGTAATTGTAAAACCGGGCAGCGCGCAGAACTACTCCCTGCTGACCGATCCTCAGTGGTATGACCTTGTTGCGAAAGGGGATTCTCTGGTAGGTTTTGATGATAGAAAAGAAGCGTTTGACGCTTATCAGGCCGCTCTGGTGGAAGGACAGCCTTACATCTGGCTGTATCATCAGGACAACCTTTGGGCATACTCCAACCGTTTTGAGCAGATTCCTATGGAAGACTTTATTTGGTACAATTATGAAGTCTGGACCTGGAAACTGAAATAATCGGGCTGAAAAACGACTGGGCAGAATAACCGGGTTGAATAGCAGCAAAGTAAGCGAATTGATTCTGTAATAACAGAGAATACGCTGTCGCACAGGAGCAGGAACATGAGCGGTAGAGAAGATCAGGAAATTATTCTGGAGGTCCGAGGGCTGAAAACGTATTTCCGCAGCGGAAAAGAACTGGTTCCAGCGGTGGATGGTGTCGATTTTACGCTGCGGCGGGGAGAAACACTGGGAATCGTCGGAGAAAGCGGCTGCGGGAAAAGTATTACTTCGATGTCCATTATGCATCTGCTGCCGCCGAAAGCCCTGATTGTGGGCGGCAGCGTATCCTTTAAAGGGAAAGACATCACACATGCCGGTGAAAAGGAGATGGCGGGGATCCGCGGTAAAGAAATGGCTATGATTTTTCAGGAACCCATGACCAGCCTGAATCCGGTATACACGATAGGATGGCAGATTGCGGAGATCCTTCGCTGCCATGAAAAACTGGGCAGGGCGGAAGCCCGGGAAAGGGCAGTGGATATGCTCCGCCTTGTCCACATTCCCGCGCCGGAAAAACGGGTGGACGAATATCCTCACGAACTGTCCGGCGGGATGCGCCAAAGGGTTATGATTGCCATGGCCCTGGCCTGCAAACCTGATCTGCTGATAGCAGATGAGCCGACCACCGCGCTAGATGTAACGATCCAGGCGCAGATTCTGGAACTGATGCGGGAGCTGAAAGAAAAAACAAATACTGCCATCATGATGATTACCCACGATCTGGGCGTGGTGGCGGAAATGAGCGACTACGTCCTGGTGATGTACGCCGGCATGGTGATGGAATATGCATCGGTAAAGGATTTGTTCCGTGAACCTCTGCACCCATATACCAGCGGGCTGCTGAAGGCTCTGCCCGATATTGAAGAACAGAAAGAAAAGCTGTTTGTGATCGAAGGGACAGTCCCCAGCCTGAAGCAGATGCCGGAAGGCTGCCGGTTCTGGCCTCGGTGCCCTCATGCCGCAGAGCAGTGTCGGCATGCCTGTCCGCCGATGATCCGGATGGGCAGGCGCAGTGTACGCTGCTTCCTTTACGCAGACCGGGAGAAGGGAGAGCCGGATGAGTAAAGACCTTTTACAGGTAAAAAATGTTAAGAAATACTATGTTTCCAAAAAGGGATTCCTCTCCGGCCCGCCGAAAACGGTCAAAGCGGTGGACGGCGTTTCCTTTACGCTGAAAGAAGGCGAAATCTTCGGGATCGTGGGCGAAAGCGGCTGCGGAAAATCAACGCTGGGCCGTTGTATTCTGCGGCTGACGGAACTGACTTCCGGAGAAATCTGGTTTGACGGTGTGGATATTGCCAGATTGAGCCGTGAGGAAATGCGGCAGAAACGTCAGGAAATGCAGGTGATCTTCCAGGACCCGGGAGCCTCCCTGAATCCGCGTATGACGATTGGTGAACTGATCCGGGAACCGCTGGACATTTTTATGGACCGGCTGACCGAAGGAGAAAAGACCGCCCGGGTCGAAGAACTGATGCAGATGGTGGGGATCGACATTTCGTATACGAGCCGCTTTCCGCATGAGTTTTCGGGCGGCCAGAGGCAGCGCATCGGGATTGCCAGAGCCCTCGCTGCCAAACCGCGGCTCCTGATCTGCGATGAACCGGTTTCTGCACTGGATGTTTCCGTACGGGCTCAGGTGCTGAATCTGATGGCGGAGCTTAAGCAGCAGTTCGGATTGACGTATATATTTATCTCCCACGACCTGTCGGTGGTGCATCATATCTGCGGGCGGGTTGCGGTTATGTACCTGGGACGGATTGTGGAACTGGCGGAAAAAGACATTCTGTACCGCAGTCCCTGTCATCCTTATACCAAAGCGCTGCTTTCCGCGATTCCACAGCCGGATCCGGAAAGAAAACGGGAACGGGTGATCCTGCAGGGAGACGTGCCGAATCCGGCTGCTCCCCCGCCCGGCTGCCATTTTCACCTTCGGTGTCCTTACGCGTCCGAACGGTGCCGGCAGGAAATCCCGGAACTTCGGGAAACGGAAAAAGGGCATTGGACAGCTTGTCATTTGACTGAAGGAGTGAAAGAATAATGAGAGCAGAGGAAAAAGAACTGATCCGGCAGATGGAAGAACACCGGGCGGAATACGAAGAAGCTGCCAGACGGATCTGGGATTACGCGGAGCTTTGCTTTCAGGAAAGGAAGTCTTCAGAAACGCTGGCCTCTTTGCTGGAGGCAGCTGGTTTCCGGGTGACACGTGGGGCGGCTGGTATGGAGACGGCATTCATCGCCGAATACGGACAGGGAGAACCTGTGCTTGGTTTCCTGGGGGAATACGACGCGCTGCCGGGACTGAGCCAGAAAGCCGGGGAAGTGACGCATTGTCCGATAGAGGAAGGAGGCCCCGGTCACGGATGCGGGCATCATATTCTCGGTACGGCGGCTGCGGCAGCTGCTATCGCCGTGAAGGAGTTTATGGAAAAGAAGGGGCTGACAGGAACTCTTCGCTACTACGGATGCCCGGCGGAAGAAGGAGGAGCCGGAAAGATTTATCTGGCCCGGGAAGGTCTGTTTAATGATACGGCCTGCGCGATTACCTGGCACCCTACCGATGACAACAATATCTGGTCCATGAATTTTATGGCGATCCAGAATCTCCGGATCAAGTTTCATGGAGTTGCAGCTCATTCTCCATCCCAGGGACATCTGGGGCGCAATGCTCTGGAGGCTATCGAACTGACCGGGGTGGGCTCCAACTATCTGAGGGCCCATGTACAGCGGGATGTCTGCGTAAACTACGCGGTGATCAATGCCGGCGGTCCGGCCCCCAATGTGATTCAGGACTATGCAGAAATGGTTTTCAACATCCGTGCCTACACGCATACCCGGGCTGTGGAAACGGCCAATTGGGTGGAGGATATCGCAAAGGGTGCGGCAATGATGACTCGCACCAAAGTGGAGGTACTGTACGAAGGCGGCCTGTCCGAACTGATTCCCAACCGTACGCTGGAAAAACTGGCTTTTGATAAATTCCTGGAGGTGGGACCTACCCCTTATACGCAGGAAGATCTGGAGTTCTGCAGGAAGATTCACGAAAGCTTCCCGGAACGGGCTGAGGAAAGCACCTGCTCTACACTTTCCTACCTTTACGGAAAAGTGGCGGACGAACTGATTCCGCAAATCCGGGGTAAGGTGATCAATGACATTCTTTATCCCTATACAGAGATTCCCCACGCGAAATACGGTTCCACGGATGTTTGTGATGTCAGCTGGTTTACGCCTACCGTGCAGGTGACGACGGCCTGCTACGCCAAGGATACGCCGGGACACTCGTGGCAGGAGGTTGCTCAGGGCAAACGTCCGCTCTGCTTCAGCGGGATGATGACAGCGGCAAAGGTCATGG
>CACZQT010000388.1 GCA_902783295.1 uncultured Lachnospiraceae bacterium | reverse complement strand
TATTGAGGTCAGTGAAGCCGTGGGTATTTCCGCACCTTATCTGTCTGCCATTTTCGCAGAGATCAGCAAGGGCGGCTTTTCCGCCTATCTGAGCAGCTTTCGCGTTGAGAAAGCCCGGGTTTTCCTGGAAGAGTCTGCCGAGAGTGTGGCGGATATAGGCTACCGCTGCGGGTTTAATTCCGCGCAGAGTTTCAGCCGCGTTTTCAAAAAGATTACCGGAATGGCACCGGGTCAGTACCGGGAAAGATACAGCAGGCAGGAAGAGCAGGTCTGAGAAGGGCGGCCGGCCGGAAAAGAGGATGAGATGAAAAGAAAGAAATGGCGGCTGGCAGGCATCTGCCTGGGCTGTACTTTACTGGCGGCCTGTGGGAAAGGCAGCGGGAAGGAGCCCGCAGTTCCTGCGGAAACTACAGCAGAGACGGTGCAGGAATCCGGAGAAGAAGAGACGGTTTACCTGTCTATGGCAACCACCGGAAACTGGAGTGATATTCTCAGGGGAAATCTTTGGGATGAATACTGCCGGAAGCTGACAGACTGGTCCGGCGGAAAGCTGGTTATGCGGTCGTACTTTAACGGCGCCCTCGGGAACGACCTGGAGCTGATTGAAGGTGTGGCAGAGGGGACGCTCTGCATCATCAATTCAGTACCCTCATACCAGATCAGTGTCGTGCCGGAAGCAGCCCTGCTGGATGTCCCGGGTCTGTTTGAGAGTCCTGAGGAGTACAATATCTTTATAGAAAACTATTACATGGATACTATCCAGTCCTTTTACCAGGCGAAGGGAATACGTCTCCTGGTCAGCAGCGCGTTTGATTTCCGGGTGCTGACCAGCAACACCCCGATCAGGTCCATGCAGGATCTGAAGGACCTGAAGCTGAGGACGATGGAGAACAAATATCATATCGCATTCTGGCAGGCAATGGGGGCTTCCGCCATGTCCATGAGCTTCAACCAGGTAAGTCTTGCGATTCAGCAGGGATTTCTGCAGGCACAGGAAAATCCCCTCGGGTATATGATTTCATCCCGGCTGTCTGAGGTGCAGGACCAGGTGGTCCGTACCAATCATGAGCTGATGGTGAGTAATTTTCTGATGAATGAAGAACAGTATCAGGCACTTTCAGAGGAGAATAAAGAAATGCTGCAGCGCTTCCTGGAGGAAATGAGCCGGGAACTGGTGCAGCAGCAGCCGACAGAAGACGCCATGCTGTCCGAAATACTGCAGGGGGAAGGCATCCGGATTTACGATGCGCCGGAAGATATCCGCCGGGCGATCGCAGAAAAGGGAAAGCCGGTGGTGCTGGATCTGCTGAGGGACGATCTGGGAGAGGAAGTTGTAGAAGATTTCCTGGAAAAGGTGGAGCAGGCGAAAGCCGCGTACCGGGAAAGGAATTGACCGGCAGGATAAGAAGTGCGCTGAACAGTGGGACAGGGGGACGTTTCTGTTTGTCCCAGCCCAGGCTGGGACAAACAGAAACGTCCCCCTGTCCCACTCAGGCTCATCCGGCTGTCGATACGCCATTGGGGAAGTACAGTCTTTTGTAGATCAGATCTGTCAGATAATCCAGATAGGCAGGATCAGAGATGTTATATTCCCGGAGAATGTAGTCCCGCATCAGCCGGCGGCGCAGGACAAAACGCTCTTCATCCGAAGACTCCGTACAGCCGGAAGCCGCGTCGATGCATTTGTCCATATGTTCAGCCGAGTAGGTAGTGGTATACCAGCGGACAACCTGGTCGGTGAAAGCATTTTCTTCCAGGATTCTGTCCTTCAGGATGCGGACTTTCTGATGCGTATTGATCCCGAACAGGATAAAGAAGAAGCCGAGGATCAGCTCAATCAGGCTCGCACTGACTTCCGATGTCTGACGCTGGTAGATCAGAATAAAAAAGTGCAGAAGAGCCAGGATGATAATGATCAGCCCGGAGACGATAAACAGGAACGAAGAATTGGTGGAAGTCCGGAATTTCTCTTCGGAGGGTACGAAATGAGGAGACGATTCCAGAAAGTCAGCGCGGTAAGCGGCGGCCCGGGCCTGCCGCTCTGCTTCCTGCCGCCGGAACTGCTCGAGCAGACGGGCAGCCTCTGCTTCCTGTCCCCGGAGAACCAGCACATCAAAAAGCCCGTCTTTCGGATCGGAGGATACAGTGGTATCCAGGCCCATATCCTGGAAAAAATCAGCGATGCGGTTGGCATCTTCCTGAGTGGCCTGCGCGGACAGCGACCGGCCCAGGGCATCCCAGTAAGCCATGGAAATCCTCCTTTCTTCATGTGGAACGGTTTTTGTTTCTTCATGTATTATAAGCTCTGTTCGCGGTTTCGATCAAGAATAAGAATCTAAAATAACTATAAATCAACCAGGCGCATCAAAATACACACCCTGGCCGGTGCATAAAAGTCTGCTTTAAGTGAGTCCCAAACTTGCTGACACTCACTGACGATCGAGCAGATGCTAAGATTGCTGTCTGTACTGCAGGAATGGCAAACC
>CACZQT010000387.1 GCA_902783295.1 uncultured Lachnospiraceae bacterium | reverse complement strand
TATTCGGATCCTGATAGTTCTTGCTTTCCCGGCTGCGAAGCTGCACGTATTTTTCCAGCTGGCTGCATTTAAGTTCCAGCAGATCGGCAGCCATCAGATACTCATCATTGAATTTCAGATCATTGACGTTAAAGGACAGGATGGAATGGTTGAATCCGTAATGCTCCACAAAGTATTCGCGGTATGCTTTGCAGAGAAGCGAAAGCATATCCTCCGCAGTAATCCGGTCAATGGCTTTGTTTTTTGTAAATCTTACAACAAAGGAGGTGCTGATATAATTCACCTTTCCGCTGACGCTTTTGTCATGTGTTGCCTTTACGCTGACGCATTCGCTCAGTTCATCCGGAGTAATCTTCCCTTCCAGGCCGGCGTAACCGATCAGACGTTCCATCACCTCAGCACTCCGAATCTCAAATATGTTGAGCCGCACCCCGTTAGGCGTCATACCTTTGGCAGCCTCTGCATAATCCAGCGACAGAACCGTGCTGGCTGTCCGGAGGCTCCTGGTATAGTGAAAGCAGCACAGGGCCAGAAAAACGGTCAGGAAGAAAACGAGAACGAAAAATCCCCGCTTCCGGAACACCCTTAAAGCATTTCTCAGGCTGCGCAGCCCTTTGGCCGGAATTCCGGATGAAGCTCCGTCTCCGACTGTCTTCAATTTGAATTTCCCTTTCATTGCCATTCTCCTTGTATCCCGAAACCGCTCAGTACCGGTTGATATCGATCACAACAAGCTCAGGCATGTTGTTGATCCGGGGAGGGAAGGGTTTGGAATCTCCAAGTCCCCCGCTGATGATCAGGGTCTGCTGATTCTCCAGAATATATTTTCCCGCAGTGAATTTCGGGAAAAATCCCTCTTCATCCGTATACAGACCGCCTATGAAAGGAAGGACCACAATTCCGCCGTGGACGTGTCCCGCAATTCCCAGATCGAAATTGTATCCGGACAGCTGCGGTTCGAAAAGAATCGGGATATGGGCCATCAGTATGCATAAAGAGGACGGATCAATGTCTGTTTTATCCATGAATTCCCGCCCGCCGTATTCATCGAAGCCATAAGATGTGCCTTCCACGCCGATCAGCTGAACGGTATCCTTGCCGATCCGGATGTCTTCTTTCGCATTGCGCAGCACTCTCAGCCCCGCGTTTTCAAACGCGTCGCGGAGACCTTTGTCATCCCCGTAATAGATACGTTCGCTTTCGTGGTTGCCCAGGACTCCATAACAAGGTGCGATCTCTGTCAACGCGGATACAAGATTCAGCATTGGCTGATAGTCATCCTGGTCCCGGATAACCATGTCCCCGGGGAAAAGGATAAGATCCGGCTTCAAGGCGCGCAGATCGGAAATCAGCGTTTCGTTGTTTTCCCCGTATTCCCGGTTGTGAATATCAGAGATCACCGCGACACGGATATTGGCGCTGACTTTTCTGGATGTCTCCTGATAGAAAGTGATTTTATAATGTTTTTTTGTGTACCGTGAATAAAGGAAAACACCTGCACCGGTGATCACCGCCAGCGCAAGCAAAAAAGCCAGAATTCGTAAAAATACTCTCCAAATTCCATGTTTTTTCTTTCCTGTCTCCTTCGGTTCCGTTTCAGTTTTATTCATAGTTTTTAACCTGGTTTTCTCTCGTAATTCTCTCTGCATAAGCTTCCAGTATGATAATTCTATGGTATTTTACACCCTATTGCTTTCGTTTACAAGCAGTTGATTTTCAACATATCAGCAAAACGGATGCAGGAAAAGTTACTGGATTTACAGTTCCCTTTTCTGTCAGGCAGCCGTCCTTTACAGCTTATACTGCATGAAGTTTCCGTTCTTTACAAAGCCGAAGTCTGTATACAGCAGCACCCCCATGTCTGACGCTGTAATCTGCACAGTGCCGCAGCCATATGCCCTGGCTTCCTCCACAACCAGGTGCAGCAGTGCCCTGGCAATCCCCCGTCGTCTGTATGCCGGATCGGTGAACATGCTCGAAAGCAGGCCGATTCTCCCGTTCGGGCAGCCGAAGTAAGGGGGTTTTTCCACAAATGACATACCGCTGGTGCCGATGATTTTATCTCCATCCAGGGCCAGCCATGAAACAAAGGTGCCGTCAGCCATATGCCGCCCATAATAATCCTTCAGGGCGGGCACAAGGTCTATGTCTTCTTTCGCGCCTTCTTCGCGCAGCTGCCGGATCCGCATCCGGATAAAAATGTCCAGTTCCTTTTCCGTAAGTCTCTGATATGTAATCATACGCCGCCTCACATGCACATTTTCCGATATCCGCCGTCAACATCGTTATTGATACGGCACACATTTTCCATGTCCGGCCATTTACATTTTTATTCATCCAGCAGCCGGTGCAGGATCTGTTCCCTGTTGTTGATAAACATGGATGTTACCTGGTAGCTGTCTGTTTCCTCGTAGCTGCATGGATGGATCGGCCCGTGATCGAAGCTCAGGATCTCCGCACCGGGCAGTCCCAGCAGGATCGGCGAATGCGTAATGATAATAAACTGTGATCCTTCTTTCACGCACCGGTCAATCTCCACCAGCAGCGTCAGCTGCCGCTGCGGGGAAAGCGCTGCTTCCGGTTCGTCCAGCAGATACAGTCCATTGGCGCGGAAGCTGCTCTGCGCCAGGGCCAGAAAGCTTTCTCCATGGGATTTCTCGTGAAAATGCTGCGGCCGTCCGCCGGGCCCCCGGCTGTATTCTTCTTCCTTTGTAGCTACATTGTAGAAGCTTTCCGCCCGCAGGAAATATCCATATTCAGCACGGCGTATTCCCTTCGATAACCGTATGGCGCTGCAGAGTTCGGAATGCGAGTCATACGTAGAAAAGCTGTAGTTCCTCGTTCCTCCTTCCGGATTGAAGCCATAGGCTATGGCAATCGCTTCCAGCAGAGTGGATTTTCCGCTGCCGTTTTCACCGACAAAAAAAGTGACGGAATTCGTGAAGCTGAGGCGTTCTACCCCGTTGATGGCGGGGATATCACGCAGATAGCTGTCCCTGCCGATTTTGTTCCAGTCGATGATCACGCTGCCTATCAGCTGCGGGTTCAGCATTTTCCATCAGCTCCTTTTCATCTCATTTCACCTGCTGTTTAGTCGTACTTTTTTCCGATACGGCTGTTCCCTTTCATGGTGCTGCCGCGGACAATGCTGTTCCTGCCGAACTTTTCCCGGATGGAATCCATCGCAGCATCGGCCTTCCGCTGCTTTTCCCGTGCTTCCCTGCGGTCATCAAAAAGAGAAAGCTGTTCAAAAGAGTCATGGGTAATACCGGTGAGGTAGACCCCCATCAGCCGCAGAGGCAGCTGCCCGTCCCACAGTACATGCAGCAGGGATTTTGATATCCGGTATATTTCATCGGTAATATCCGTATGATTATAGAGCTTTTGCTGATGGGACTGGTTTTTGAATGTATTGGAACGTACAGAAACCGTTACGCAGTCCGTCTGATAACCATCCCGGCGCATCCTGGCTGTCACATGGTCCACAAGCTGCCGCAGGATCTTTTCCGCAGGCTCATACCCCGTCAGGTCTTCCTCAAAAGTGGTGGAGATGCTGTACCCTTTCGCTTCCCGGGGAGCTGCGGCCACCGGGGATTCATCGATTCCGTTCGCAAATTCCCAGATCATCTTCCCGCCTTTTTGACCCACCAGTTTCCGGACTTCTTCCAGATCCATAGCCGCAAGGTCACCTATGGTGAGGATCTTCGCCCGTGCCAGTTTTTCTGCCGTCGCGCCGCCTACCGAAAAGAGCTCTCCCACCGGCAGAGGCCAGAGCTTCTCCGGAATTTCTTCCTGAAAAAGCGTATGCACACGGTCCGGCTTTTCGAAATCGCTGGCCATCTTTGCCAGAAGCTTGTTCGGGGCGATTCCGATATTCACGGTGAAGCCCAGAGTATCCCGGATTTTGTCTTTGATCTCGTGAGCAGTCCGGATGGGATCCGGATAGACCAGTTCCGTTCCGCTCATATCCATAAACAGCTCGTCTATGGAAAACTCCTCGACAGCAGGCGCATAGGAACGGCATATATCTTTAAAAGCATGGGAGCACTTCTGGTACAGGCGGAAATCAGGCGGTGCAATGACCAGGTCCGGACATTTTCGCAATGCCATGGAAACAGGTTCGCCTGTCCTGATTTGGAATTTTTTCGCCGGAATGGATTTTGCCAGCACTACGCTGGTACGTTTCTCCGGATCTCCCCCGATGATGGCAGGGATATCCCGCAGATCCGGTCCGCTGCCCTCTTTCACACGCCTGGCGGATTCCCAGGACAGGAAAGCACTGTTCACGTCCACATGGAAAACCAACCGATTCATAATCATGTCCCCTTCCAGACAGCATTTCCGGGAAAATTCCTGATGCTGTCACTCCAGTTCATCCGTTTGCTTACGCTTCAGAGCAGTCATTCCCGACAGTTATCATCTTAACCAGACGATATCTGCCGGCATACCGTCTGAAACATTCTTCTTTCTTGATCTGCCCGCTCCTTTATTGCAATGTTGATAAAAGTATAGCATGGGGAATTCGAATATTCCACAAAACTTGACGAAATAATGAAACAATGCTAAGTTCATTGCAAATTCAGGAAGGCCGCCGGCGTTTTTTGAATCTGGTGAAAGCCCAGTCTATAGCCGGGAAGAATACATATATTGGAGAAACTATGATATCACGGGAAAAAGTCCGGAGACACTTTGTAGAATATGTATCCGCATATAACGCTGCGGATGTGAAGGTAAAACTGAAGATAGACCATACCTGGCGGACAGCGTCTCTCTGCGACCGTCTTGCTGTCAGTCTGGGCCTGCCTGATGAGGACAGGGACCTTGCCTGGCTGTCCGGGATGCTTCATGATATCGGACGTTTCGAGCAGCTGCGGCGCTATAATACCTTCGTAGACCGTCTGTCGGTAAACCATGCCATGCTCTCGGCAGATATTCTGTTTGAGGACGGGGAATTCACACGGTTTGTCGAAAACTGTCCGCCGGAAGACAGCCGGCTGCTTGAAAAAGTCATCCGGCTGCATAATGTGTTTCTTCTTCCGGATGACCTGAACGATCGCGAGCGTACATTCTGCCAGATTCTCCGGGACGCGGATAAAATCGACATCATGCGCGTAAACTGTGAAACGCCGCGCTCCGAAATCTACAACCGGAGCGAGGAGGAATTCCGTACATCCGCCATATCCGAGGAAGTCTTCGCAGACATCATGCAGAGGAAGAATGTAAACCGGGCACATTCACAGACCGCTGTGGACTTTCTGATCGGGCATATTGCCTTCGTCTTCGGCCTTGTCTATCCGGAGAGCCTGCGCATTGTTCAGGAACAGGGATATCTGGACCAGATACTGGCTTTCGAAAGCACGAATTCGCAGACAGCCGTCAGACTGGATGAAATACGAAAGGCCGTCAGGGAATACCTGGCGGCCCGGAGTAAATCATAAACAGGTAAGCAGGAAATGTCCCGCTCTCTACGAAAGCTTCTTATACAGAGAGTTGCCCACCATCTGGATCACCTGTACAAATATGATCAGGATGACGGAGCACACTATCAGGTAGTCGGTCTTGTACTGCTGATAGCCGTAGCGGATGGCAATATCACCGATCCCGCCGCCGCCCACGGTACCCGCCATGGCGGAGTAACCGATCAGGGAGATAATCAGCAGGATGATGCCGTTCAGAATCCTGGGGACAGATTCCTTCAGATATACCCGGAACAGGATCTGGGTGTTGGAGGCTCCAAAGGATTTCGCAGCTTCAATGACTCCGGGATCGGTCTCCCGCAGAGCGTTCTCCATGATCCTCGCAATAAAGGGGATGGCGGAGATCGTCAGCGGTACGACAGAAGCCCTTGTCCCGATGGCCTTCCCCACCATCATGCGGGTGAAGGGGATTACCAGGACCAGCAGGATGATAAAGGGGAAACTGCGGAACACATTGATTACAAAGCTCAGCACCTCATAGACCGGACGGATGGGATGCAGCCCGTCCGGCGCCGTCAGCGTCAGGATGATCGCCGGAATAAAGCCGATCAGTACAGAAAAAAGTGTGGACCAGAAGACCATATAGAGCGTCTGCTGCATGGCGTTCATGATCACACTCGTCATCGTTGAATTCGCAAGAACGCCCATCAGTCAAGCACCTCCCACTGCACCTTTGTCCGGGTCAGGAATTCCAGAACCCGGTCCCGGTCCTCTTCCTCTACGTTCAGCACCAGGCTGCCGTAAACCTTGTCGCGGAAATCCTCCAGCTTGGCCCAGCAGATACTGAAGTCCTTGTTCAGCTCCCGGGCCATCTGGGTCACAACAGGATCCTCCGAACCTTCCCCGGTAAAGAACAGCTGAATGTTTACGCCGGTATCCGGCAGCAGCTCGCTCCCTTCCCGCAGGAAAGATTTGATCTCCGGGAATTCCGGATGAATGAACATCTCCTCCGGCCTGCCTTCCGAAAGCACCCGGCCGTTGCTCAGAAAAGCTACCCGGCAGCAGATCTGCTTTACGACTTCCATCTGATGAGTCACAACGATCACCGTGATCCCCATCTCTTCGTTGATCCTCTGCAGCAGTGCCAGGATTCCCTTGGTGATTTCCGGATCCAGCGCGCTGGTCGCCTCATCACACAGCAAAAACTGCGGGTCCAGTACCAGCGCTCTGGCGATGGCGACCCGCTGTTTCTGACCGCCGGAAAGTTCCCGCGGCCTGCTGTGCACTTTATCCTCGAGTCCGACCAGGCGGATCAGCCCCATAATCTTCTCTTTGCTTTCCGGGGTGTTGGTTTTCATCCCCCAGAACTTCATCGGCAGGGCGATGTTGTCGTAAACATCCAGGCGCTCCAGCAGGTTGAAATTCTGGAAAATCATACCCATCCGCCGCTGAAGATTCCGCAGGGAGGTTTTATCCTTTACGTCCACCGGGGTTCCGTTGATCACGATTTTTCCGGAGTCACAGGACTCCAGTCCGTTAACACAGCGAAGCAGCGTCGATTTCCCGGCGCCGCTTTGTCCAATGATCCCGTAGATCTCCCGGTCTTCAATAGTAATAGAAACTCCTTTCAGGACCTGAAGGCCCTGAAAGGATTTGTTGAGATCTTGAATCTGTATCATGGTCTGTCCTTTATTCTTCAGTGACGGGCGGATCGATAAAGGACGGGATTACCGATCCCTTGTAGTTTTCTTCGATGTACTTGGCTACGGCCTCGGAGTAAATGGCTTCCACCAGAGCCTTGGTCTTTTCGCTCTCTTCATTTCCCTGCTTCACCACCACGAAATTGGTTCTGCGGATACTGGTATCCTCGTCGAACTCTTCGATATCCAGCGCGGGGCAGGTATTGGGCAGGTCAGCACCCAGAGCATAGTTGCCGTTGATAGTTGCTGCATCCAGATCCGGCAGGGACAGCGGCAGGCTGGCCGCTTCCAGTTCAGTGATCTTAAAGCCGTGAGGGTTCGCTTCCGTATCCTTGACAAGGGACTGCACGGTTACGGCAGGATCCGTGCCATAGCCGCCCAGGGAGTTCAGCAGGCCCTTCTGCTCCAGCAGCTGCAGGCCTCTGAGGCCGTTATCCGGATCATTGGGGATTCCGATCTCGGCGCCGTCCGGCAGTTCTGTCAGTGCAGCATATTTCTGAGAGTAGATGCCCATGGGCTCGATATGCACGCCGGCTACAGCCGCCAGGTGCAGGCCGTTTTCTTCATTCTGCACATTCATATAACCCAGCGTCTGGAAATAGTTCGCATCCAGTTCGCCTTCTTCCAGAGAGGTGTTCGGCAGCACGTAATCCTGGAATACCACAACCTCCAGTTCCCAGCCGGCTTCGGCCAGAACGGGTTTCACCGCATTCTCCAGAATCTCTGCGTGAGGAGTCGGTGTAGCGCCGACTACGATCTTCTTATCCGCCTCAGCGGCATTTGCGGTAACACCGCCAAGGGCCAGGATGGCGGCCAGAGCCGCAGCAGCAAAACGGGAAACATTCTTTTTCATACTTCTTTCGGACACCTGCCTTTCGGCGGGATGTCCTTCCTCCTTCCTGAATACTGACGCGATTATACTGAAGAGCCGGCCGGCTGTCCAATATCATATAAATATATGCAGTTATAGATTGAACCTATAACTGATAACAGAGAATCCTCTGTCCATGATCTGTCAGAGTCTCCTGATCTTCTCTTCCACCTCACGGAGCCACACGGTCTCGCGGGGATAGTGGGTACGGATGCCGGATGCGGCATTCAGATACAGGTTTCTTGCTGTTTCCCTGCAGGCGCTGTAACGGGACGAACCGGCTCCGGCCTGCTCCGAAAGCAGGCAGAGCACATCTGCCAGCTGCTGTGTACAGTGCAGGGTATCTTCATGGTCCGGGCCGCGGAACCGGCTGTATTCCCGGAGGCTTTCCTTCAGCATTTTCTCTGCCTCCTCCAGCCTGCTGTCAGCCAGGCAGAACGCGATATCCGTTTCCCTCAGATCCAGTTCCTGGGGAACACTCCTTCCGTGAGCAGCAGCATAGGCTTCACTCACCCGGTGCATGGCCCGGCGTGCCGTTTCCGCTTCTTCCCGCCGGCCCAGCTGCAGGCAGATCTCTGCGCGGCGCCGGTGAAGATAAGTCTCCGTCAGCAGGAATTTTTCATCTCTTGCTTCCTCCGGCGCCTGTTCCGCCAGCACTTCTGCTTCATCCAGCAGCGCAATCGCTTCATCTGTTTCCCCGCGGAACAGGTGCCCCCGCGTACATTTGTTGCAGGCTTCCATGCGCTGCCACCAGTAGGCAGGCGTATCCGGAAAGCTGCTGCGCAGATTCTCCAGGCCGCGCGTGTACCACTTTTCAGCCTCTACGTACCTTCCCGAATTATGATAGACAGCTGCCGTACGGACTGCCATCCAGCCTGTCTTTACAGACGGTTCTCCATATGCCTTTACCGTGTTTTCAAACAGCCTCAGATATCCTTTCTCCGATGTTTCGAAATCCTCTTCCACCCACAGGAAGGTCAGCATGCTGTCCATTACATCCGGCATCCAGGCCGGATAATCCGGAAGAGACGTCAGGATGGAATGCACTGCCGGGAGCCTGGGAATACGCGTTTCCTTTGGTTCATTCCATGCGTTGCCTACATTCACAGAAACCTGCTCCAGGAAAGCACGGCAGTTTTTTGCATCCGGTTTCAGTATTTTCCGTACATTTTCCGCAATCAGCGGGTGCAGGGAGATCATCTGTGTTCCTGCTCCGGATTCCTGCTGCTGTACCAGGGAGCGAAGGATCAGGGCCTCTGTCACCTCCGGCGGAACAGCACACATTTCCTCCACCCAGGAACGGATGGAACCGGAAGCAGGCAGCAGGGTCATGGCACGCAGCAGCAGCTGTTCCTTCCGGTTCAGGCTGCCGCGGAGAAAAGCTGCCATCTCTGAAACAGATACGGAAAGCTGCCCCTTCGCTGTAAGCCAGAGTTTCAGCGCCAGTGTATGCCCCTTTACCGCCCGGCAGTAAGTGGAAAAGGACTGTCTGCCTTCTTCCGTAATATCGGGCTGCAGAAGCCGGATCATTTCTTCCAGCTCCTCTTTCTCCTCCATGGCTTGTAAGGGAAGTTCCGCAGGGAGCAGCTGCTCCGGCAGTTCAGAGAACGCCTGCACAGACAGGCGGCTGGTCAGGATGATGTCCGCCGGAATCTCCAGCAGCGGAACCAGTTCGCGAAGCTTTATTTCCTTCACATCGTCCAACAGAAGAAGGATCTTTTCCTTCTCCGCCATTTTCCGCAGCGCTTCCAGCTTTTTCAGGAAATAACTTCTCTGCGACCGGTACCTGCGGGGAGACCAGTTCATTCCTGCAATCTGAAACAGATAATCATTCAGGACTGCCGTGCGGATCCCGTCACGCACCGGAAGAAACAGAACTTTTCGATGTCCATTTTCCGCTTCCCTTCTGCCGAAGGCTGTCATCAGCGCTGTCTTGCCAATGCCTCCCATTCCGGACAGCAGAAGAATCCTGCCGCCCTTCGAAAAATAATCCTGTATCCGGCTGATTTCCTTCTGCCTCCCGGCAAAGGGTTCCTTCGGAACAGCCGGCAGAGATACCTCCTGCTGTTTCGTCTTCAGATATGCCTCTTCAGCCAGACGGATCCGTTCTGCCGCAAGATTCCGTTCCCGCTCACTGTGATACCCTGCCGGCGTATCGCTGTAAATATCCCGCAGTCTGTCCATCTCCTGCTCATAGATCATCCAGAGCCGGGCGGCCGGTTCACTATTCATGAGTACCTCCCAAAAGATGTTTGAATCGAAAAGGGTTGACTGCGCCGCATCCGGCAGCCTCCAGTGCGTCATCCATCATTCCTGCCGCAGTGCGGAACCATCGGAAGCACTCCTCCGGCGGCCGGCCGGTGCATTCGTTTTCATACTCCTCCAGCAGCCCCAGGATCAGCAGGTCCGATGCATATCCCTGAATCTGTCGGTGTTTTTCATCAAGCGGCAGATAACCAAGTGCCGTCAGCCATTGATTCATTCTGGAACGGTTCACAAAAGGCATTCCGAGAATCAGCAGGTGACGGATCACAGCACTCCGCGAAACTTCACCCAGCAGCTTCATCTCACGATTGAACTGCGGATCATAGGCCCTTGTATCCACGTGGGAGACGACCTCCGTCATTTCCTGCCGGACTGTGCTGCCGAGATACCTGCGCGCCTGCATGCAGTAAATATGCCGCAGATTGTCTTCCGGCTCTGTTCCCGGAGCGCACTGAACCAGCAGTTCCTCCGGGAGCTGTTTCAGCAGAAATTCTTTCTGAAGCTGCCGCAGAAGATCCACACGGCTCCGATAAACCGGATCCTCTGTATCTTCTCTGGAAAAGCACCGGTCCGCCCTGTCGAACCAGGCGGTCATAAGCATGCGCTGTTCTTCTTCGTCCAGTGCCATCGCATCTCCGAACGTTCTGCAGAGAATTCTGTTTCTGGGGTAATGACGGCCGGTGCGCCAGAACCGGATCCGCAGAATATCCCTGTCCGCAATCTGATCTGCTTTTCTGCCAAGCGCTTCCGCCATACGGCGGCAGATCAGTTCATCTCCCCGGTTTCTTGAAGAGAGGCCGCTCTTTTTCAGGAATTCCTCAAAACGTTCCTCCAGCCATATGCATTCAGCGCGCCTTTCACCGGAGAGGCTCCGGGAAATTACCTGACCGGCAAGCACCTGCAAATTGCTTTTACGTACAATCCCATTCTCCATTTCGACATGTATCCCCTGCTCTTTTATCTATGGTATTCAGGGTATTTTGATCCGTTTTTTCTGTTAGCGCAACCATGTTGTTTTTTACAGAATCCGAAGCGGCCGTTTTCCACTGTAAAAATGCACATGGTTGCGTCTGCTGTTTTTGGGTGATATAGGCTATTATCAGAGTTTCTATGGTTTCACCATAACATGCTCATGAACAATATTGAAGAGAAAGGAAGGAACACGTATGAATTCATTGCCTTCACGTCGGCCTGCTCCGGCTGCCCTGTTCGGCCGGAACCTTCTCATGCTGGCTGCCTGTCTTATGCTGCTGTTCGCAGTTCCCGGAAAAAACGAGCGCATCTATGCTGCTGCCCATGTCGAAGAATACTTCAATCTGCCGATCGCAGATATCTGGACCAGCGGCGCAACCACGTCTAAACTGAATGTTCATTTCTACAAGATCACGCTGAAAACACCGGGATTACTGACCGTTGATATCGAAAACATGAAGAGCGGACAGATCTTCTTCCTGGCGGATGAAGAGAAAAACCGTCTTGGGCAGATCACATCCGGTACCTCCGGTGGAATCTGGGGTTCTTCCGAGACAAAGCCTTATGCCGGCTCCAGGTCCTGGTATCTTGAAAAAGGAACCTATTATGTCGAGGTCAAGCCCTGGGACGACGGTGAATATTTTGGAAAATATAAAGTAAAGGCGACTTTTAAAGATGCGCAAAACATGGAAACGGAACCGAACCAGGAAGCCGCCCAGGCTGTGCCGGTGTCTTTTGGCAAACAGTACAGAGGTCTGATTTCCATACAGGACCACGTAGACTGGTACAGCTTCACCGTCGACAGCACGGATCAGACCGCACTGATGTTCCGTGTTCATTGCACAGGCATAAACTGGAAGATTTACAAGAGTGACCTGACCATCGTTAAGGGTATGGATATCACCGAATGGGGAGGAAGCCTGTCAGCGCCGAAGACCAAATATTATGTACAGAACCTGGTGCCCGGCACCTATTATCTGCGTGCTGTCGGTTACGAGGGCGATAATTTCGGTCTGTATGATTTCATGCTTTTCCGTCCGGTATCCTCGATCACCCTGACCTGTCCGGATACCCTTCTTGTCGGTGAAAATCAGACTGCACAGGCGGAAATCTATCCTGCAGACGCCTCTTTCCCCAAACTGATCTGGACCTCCTCCAACCCGGCAGTAGCAACGGTTTCGGATACAGGTGTTATTACACCGAAGTCGGCCGGTACCGTCACAATCAAGGCAGAGGCTAACGACGGTGTAAACAATTCCGCTTCCAAGAAAGTAAAAGTCGTTGTTCCGGAACTGGAAATCGATCAGAACAAGGTTGCTCTGAAAGTCGGTGAAAAGGCCACGATCAAAGTAACCAGGCAGGTACCGGAAGACGGCCATGTGGTCTTTGGTTCTGATAATTATGCCGTAGCAACGGTAAATAGTGATACCGGAGAAATCACCGCTGAAGGTGCCGGCACCTGTACCATCCAGGCCCGGCTCGGCAGCCTTTCCCGCACTGTCAACGTAACAGTAGAGAAAAGCAAACAGACCATCAGCGTTCCGAAGACTTCCTACAAGCTTGCCGTCAGCAGCAGTGCATTCCGCCTGAACGCTAAAAACAGCAGTGACGAGAGCCTGACATATACAAGCAGCAACACGAAGGTAGTCACCGTCTCCGCTGCAGGACGGGTTGTTCCCAAAGGAATCGGAACCGCGAAAATCACCATCACTGCACCGGAAACCAAAAACTATATATCGGCGGCGAAGACAGTCACCGTTACCGTCAATCCTGCCGCTGTAAAGATCAAGTCTGCAGTAAACGTCAAAGGCGGAAAGCTGAAGCTGACGTGGAAAGCGGCGAAAAAGATCGACGGTTATGAGATCGAATACAGCACGAATTCCAAATTCAAATCCGGGAAGAAATCCGTCGATATCGGATCTCCGAAGAAGACCAGCCGCGTATTGTCCGGACTGAAAAAAGGAAAAACCTATTATGTAAGGATCAGAGCCTATAAGGACGCTGCCGACGGGAAGACATACGTCTCCGCCTGGAACAAGAAATCCGTGAAAATAAGGAAATAAACCAGCAGAGGACGGGTATTTTCACCCGTCCTCCTGTTTGGACATATTCTTGACAAATGCTGTCCAAAACATTAAAATATTATTGCATATATCAAAAAACGATGCTCGTTTGGGAACCATCCTGAAAGCATCCGGATTGCAGTTAAAGGAGAATCCAATATGAAAAAGAAACTGTATTTGTACCTGGCAGGACTGTTAGCCGTCGTGTTCCTGGTATCTGCCTCTGCCGCCGATACTTTCGCGGCATCCAAAGGGCCTGTAAAACTGAAAGCCGGAACATTATGGCTGGACGACGAAGTGTATGGAGGGGTTGATTATGAAACCGTCCTTGATGATATCAAGCTGGTATCCGTCAAATCTGCCAAGCCTTCGATCATAAAGGCCATGAAAGATTCCGACAGCGATAAATTCTATGCAACCACGATTATGCCTGTGAAGCTTGGGAAAAGCAAAATCACAGTCACATACAAATACAAAGGGAAAAAATATTCCACCAGCGCTTATTATACAGTTAAGAACTACCCGAATCCCTTTAAATACATCAAGGTCAACGGAAGCAAAATCGATCTGAAATCCAACAAATACTCCTACAATGTGGAGAAATACAAGAAAACCAGCGTAAAAGTAAAATATTCTCTGGCCTCCGGCTGGAAGCTCACAAACGGTTATACATATGGCAAGGATTTCTCCCTTGTTTCCGTGAAAAACGGATCCACTGTGAAAGTCCCGAAAGGTGATGAATGGACCTGCATCTTCCTGGAAGTAACGAATAAGAAGGGCGAAACCATGCAGTACAGCCTGCGGTTCAAACGGTAAAAAAGAGGTTCGTCCTGGCGAAACTCTCCCGCGATGTGCAGCCGGCTTCACCGGCAAAATGCCTTTACGGGCACCTGCGCTCCACGTCCGGTACAGGCTGCCGTGAAAGGCATAAAAGAACATTCCCCGGACAATTTTCAGCCGTCTTCCTTTGACAAAGGAAGACGGCTTTCATGTTTTATCCTCTTTTCAGCACCAGAGCCTGAAAGCCAGGAATAACAGCCTCCCCTCTGAACTCTTCACCTGTCAGCAGATCGGTCCCGTATACATCTTCCACCTGAGCCGGTTCGCTGCCGGTGTTCAGATAAAAATCGTAATAGCAGCTTTCACTGCGGCGGCTGTGGAATTCCACGCCTTCCGGCAGCCTGCGGGCAGGAATTCCTGCATTTTTCAGCATCTCCGCAAGCAGTCCACGCATCTCTCCGGAACCGATCCGGCAGCCTACATACCAGGCCGTTCCCTGTCCGTATCTCTTTCTCGTAACAGCCGGCATGCCCGCGACATAATCCTTCTCATACACTGCCAGTATTTCCGCATCCGAAACCCGCAGCAGTTCCTGGTAATCTCTCACCTCACTCTGCAGCGGAAACAGTCCCTCTGCTTTTCCTTCCCGGGGGCTGTCCCCCAAGGTGAGCCAGCGGATGATGTTGCGGTCGGAGGGATAGAGGGTGTCGGTTTCCTCACAGATCAGGCCAAACAATTCATGGAGGTCCTGTCCGGGGAAGCCTCCCAGATACGCCAGCAGATTTCTGTCCACGCAGCCGGTAAAGTAGGTAGCCAGGAACTGGCCGCCTCCTTCCACGAAGCTGCGGATCTTTTCACCCACACCGTCGTGAAGCATGAACAGCATCGGCGCGGCAATCACACGATAAGAGGACCAGTCCGCATCGGATGAGATAATATCCGGCTCCGCTCCCATCTTCACGAATTCTTTCCAGAGCGAAATGCAGGTCTCCTCATATTTTTTCGTCTCCTGCCCCAGGGCATTCACATCCCGGACAGCCCA
Organism: uncultured Lachnospiraceae bacterium; assembly: GCA_902783295.1. Taxonomy (GTDB): domain Bacteria; phylum Bacillota; class Clostridia; order Lachnospirales; family Lachnospiraceae; genus UBA3305. Next base: position 4,415 of record CACZQT010000387.1, on the reverse strand, counting down.
TCGGTTATCCCAGTCAAACAGGATGGCAGTCCTGTTGTCCGCTATGCTTCCCGCCACTTCGGCCAGCCGCTCCAGGCTGCGTCCGGTCTCCGCGACCTCCCGGAAAACTCTCGTATCGTCAGTCCCCAGATGGTCGATCACAGCACCGTGGAACTGCTCCACGCTGCCCCGGGATTTCCGGATCTGAAAATACTGGACCGTGTCGGATCCGCAGGCTACTGCCTGCAGGCAGGCAAGGCGGTGCACTCCCGGGCGTTTGTATTTATTGAAGGGACGCCAGTTGACCAGTCCGGGAGCACTCTCCATCATCATAAACGGCTGACCCGGTTTGATAGAACGGAACAGCGCATGGTTAAATGCGTTCTCCAGGAAGGTATCCTCCAGGGTCTCCCTGTCATTGTGGAACATCGGATAACTGTCCCAGCTGATCACATCGAGCGGTTTCGCCATGGCATGATAATCCAGTTCCTCGTACATCGTCATAAAGTTGGTGGTAACCGGAACGTCCGGGCAGAATTCCCGCAGTGCATCGATCTCCGCCTTCATGAAATCCGTGGTATTCCAGGTGGTGAACCGCTTCCATTCCAGGCGAAGACCCAGGACAGACTGCTCCCCGTCTGCATAGGGAGGCTCGATCTGATCAAAGGAATTGTAAGTATGGCTCCAGAAGGAAGTCCACCAGGCTTTGTTCAGCTTTCCGATATCTCCGTCAAACTGTTCTGCCAGATATTTCTGAAAGCGCTGTCTGCAGGCATCGCAATAGCAATAGCCGCCGAATTCGTTGGAAATATGCCAGAGAATCAGACCGGGATGTTTTCCGAATCTCTGCGCCAGCTGCGAGTCGATTTTCCTGACAAGCCGGCGGTAGTTTTCGGAAGACATGCAGTGATTATGGCGGTTCCCGTGGTGATTCCTCCGTCCGTATTCATCCGCCCGCATGGCATCCGGATATGCAGCATCCAGCCAGGCCGGCCTGGCGCCGGACGGAGTCGCCAGGATCGTGTGGATCCCGTTTTCATAGAGCCGGTCCATGATATTCTGCAGCCATTCAAAATGGAATTCTCCTTCTGCAGGTTCATACGCCGACCATGAGAAAATGCCCAGGGTCACGCAGTTGATCCCGGCTTTTTTCATCAGCTCCAGATCCTTCTCCAGAATATCCGGCCGGTCAAGCCACTGGTCCGGATTGTAATCACCGCCGTGAACCAGGCCATTTATCCCGGGAAATAATATTTTTTTATAACTCACTTTCATTTCGACCTCCGCAGATCTCTGTAAATCAGTCTATCACAACAATGCGGAAAAAGATAGGAGAAGCTTAGCAGGACAGAGGGACGTTTCTGTTTGTTCCTCCAAAATGGCGGGACAAACAGAAACGTCCCTCTGTCCTGCTGCCTGCATTTATGTTATAATCAGGGCAGCGGTTCTGTACACGGCTCTCAGGAATCACCAGCGTTTTTTATCTGTGATTCTTTGAGAACTTCATGAAAGCAACTGAACCAAAGCCAGGAAAATAAGTGGAGGAGTCATGGGAATGAATCATCAAAACACAGAAGCCGCCCCCGATAATGTTCGCACCCGTATGCGTACAGGCAATCAGCATTTCATAGAAACAGCCGATAAGGCGCTGATAGCAGACCAGGCGGAAAACGGCCAGCACCCGTATGCGATTGTAGTCTGCTGCTCGGATTCCCGGGTTATCCCGGAAGAAATTTTTGATGCTGCCATTGGAGACCTTTTTGTAATCCGTGTGGCCGGAAATGTGCTGGATAATCATCAGCTCGGGAGCATTGAATACGCAGTGGAACATTTGCATTGCAGCCATGTCGTCGTTCTTGGACATACGGGCTGCGGCGCTGTAAGCGCGGCGCTCACCGGCTGCACTGAGCGCTTTATCCGGTACATCACAGATGATATCCAGAAAGCCATCGGCACTGAAAGGGATCCGGACAAGGCCTGCCGTCTGAATGTTGAGCATGCAGTGGCGAGACTGAAAGGAGATTTCAGGCTGCATCCGGAGATTGGCGGCGTTGTCATCGAAGGTGCAGTTTATGATATCCGGAGCGGAGAAGTGAAATGGCTGTAATACCAGCCTTTCCTCGGTCCAAGATAAACCACTTGATTACACAATCACTGTCAAAACCAGCGAATAAACAGCAGGGAGGAATTGTCATGGAACTATCATCTCTCCTCAACTATAGTAATATCGTCATCCAGTGTCACGACGATCCTGACGCGGACGCTTTTGCCAGCGGCTACGCTGTATATCGCTGGCTGGCTGATCATGGAAAGCAGGCACGGTTTATTTATGGCGGCAGGAACGGGCATTTAAAGCCGAACCTTCAGCTTATGAAAGAGAAGCTTAAAATTCCTGTGGACTATGTCACCGAGCTGGAAACGCCTGACATGCTGGTTATGACAGACTGTCAGTATGGCGAAAGAAATGTCCAGCAGTTTACAGCATCGGAAGTCTGCGTCATCGACCATCATCAGGTTAGAGATCTTTCTGCCCTTCCGGCGATGCATGAGGTCATGGAAAATTACGGTTCCTGTGCTACCGTCATTTATGGGATGTTCCGCCGCGAAGGATATGACATCTCAAAAGATATCCTTTTACAAACGGCGCTCTACTATGGCCTGTATATGGATACATGCCAGTTTCAGGAACTATGGCATCCTGCTGATAAGGATATGTGGGATGCTCTTAAGCCTGATGAAGGTATCCTGAATGTACTGAAAAACACAAATGTTGCCCCATCTGACCTGTCTGCCATCGGTGAAGCGTTTTCCTCCCATGAGGTTGATTCTGAACACCGCTTTGCCATTACCGAGGTCAGGACACTGGACAGAAACATTCTCGGCATCGTCAGCGATACTTTGCTGCAGATAGACGTCATTAATGCCTGCGTTGTCTATGCGCAGATGGGCGATATTTTCCGGATCTCTGCCCGCAGCTGCACAAAAGAAATCCGGGCGGATGAACTGGTCCAGGCATTAGCAGAAGGAATCGGTTCTGCTGGCGGTCACATGAAAAAGGCTGCCGGCGTTATCTTTTCAGATGCCGTACAGCAGCTTTATGGAAGCACTGCATTCCGGGATATCCTGAAAGAACGCCTGCGCCAGTATTTTGCCGGCACGGATATTGTCTATTCCGGCCAGGAGCTTGATATGAGCGGTTATTCTGAATACCGCAAACTGCCGGTTCATGCAGGTGCTGCTGATCTGAACAGCGTATTCAGCCCCGGGACAAAAGTCATGCTCCGAACGCTGGAAGGGGACATTGACCTTACGATCAATCCCGACCAGCTTTTGATGATTGGAGTCAGCGGTGAAATTTATCCTATCAAACGCAGCACTTTTGAAAAGAATTATCAACTGACAGGCAAAGAATACTGCTTCACCGAAGATTACATTCCGGCAGCACGTGACTATGCCACCGGAAAGCAGATTGACTTATCCCTTATCGCAAAAGAATGTATTGGGCTTGGAAGTTCTCTTGTATATGCTAAGCAGCTCTCAAAACGTACTCATGTATTTACGATCTGGGATGATCAGAAATACATCTACGGAAAGCCCGGCGACTGGATTGCCGTTCAGAAGGATAATCCCGACGATGTATATATAATCGCGGAAAACATATTTGTCAGTACGTACAGCAAGGAAATGTCATAACGCACCAGCACCTGGCTGAAAAGAATAATGTAAAAGGACCGGTTTCCCGGTCCTTTTCTGTATCCCCCATGTTTTCCTGATGAAGCGTAAAACATGGGGGGCAATCGATTCTACTGCCGCAAAAGCCCTTCTAACGTTTCAAACAAAGTGTCCGGTTCCACCGGTTTGCTCAGGTGTGCATTCAGCCCCGCCTGCATACTTTGCTGAACATCCTCATCAAAAGCATTTGCCGTTAACGCTATAACAGGAATTGTCTTAGCATCAGATCTGTTCAGAGCCCTGATTCTCCGGGTCGCCTCCAGTCCATCCATTTCCGGCATCCGCATATCCATCAGAACAGCATCATAATAGCCCTCTTCGTGCCCTTCAAACATTTCTACAGCAATACGGCCATTTTCCGCGTGGTCTACCAGTATCTCACGCATGGAGAGTATCATGATCATAATTTCGGCGTTTACTGTGACATCTTCCGCCAGCAGTACTCTCCGGTTTTTAAGATCTACGGCTTCCCTCAGACGCTTCGCCTTCTTCTTTTTGAAAGCCTCCCTGAACTCATCAAGCAGTGCCCCGGCAAAGAGCGGTTTTGCAACAAAGGTATCAACGCCTGCCGCCTTGGCTTCATGCTCAATATCATCCCAATTATATGAGGTAAGAATGATCACCGGCGTTTCGGTGCCCACGGCAGCGCGTATTTGGCGGGTCGTTTCCAAGCCGTCCATGTCAGGCATGCGCCAATCCACCAG
>CACZQT010000386.1 GCA_902783295.1 uncultured Lachnospiraceae bacterium | reverse complement strand
GGAAACGCTGATTAAAGCGTTTCCCGCGCGAAATGCGCAGCGCGAAGCGCCTTCCTTAGCGCATTTCTGCGCATCCTTCGGAGAATTACTAAGGAAACACTGATTTAATCAGTGTTTCCTTAGTAACTGCTCTTATGCAGTCTGGCCCATTTCCATAAGCTTTGCCGCCTGGTCGGCCGCGATCAGGCCATCCAGAATTTCGTCCAGATCCCCGTTCAGTACGGCATCCAGCTTATAAAGAGTCAGTTTGATCCGGTGCTCCGTAACCCTTCCCTGCGGGAAGTTATAGGTCCGGATTTTCTCCGAGCGGTCTCCGGTACCGATCTGGCTGCGCCTTTCGGCTGCCTCTTCGCTCTGTTTCTTCCGGCATTCCAGTTCGTATAGCCTGGAGCGAAGCACCTTCAGCGCTTTCTCCTTGTTCTTCAGCTGTGATTTTTCATCCTGGCAGGAAATGACAATCCCTGTCGGAATATGCGTCAGACGCACCGCGGAGTCCGTCGTATTGACGCACTGGCCGCCGTTCCCCGATGCGCGGAATACATCGAATTTACAGTCGTTCATATCGATCTGAACGTCGACTTCCTCCGCTTCCGGCATGACCGCTACCGTGCTGGTGGACGTATGAATACGTCCACCGGATTCTGTCTCCGGTACGCGCTGTACCCGGTGCACTCCGCTTTCATACTTCATGCGGGAATAGGCGCCGCGGCCGTTCAGCAGAAAAACAACTTCCTTCATGCCGCCGATCCCGCTTTCGCTGACGCTGACCAGTTCCACTTTCCAGCGGCGCTGCTCGGCATAGCGGCAGTACATGCGGTACAGCTCCGAAGCAAATAAGGCTGCTTCCTCGCCGCCGGCACCTGCACGGATTTCCACCACCACGTTCTTATCATCATTGGGATCTTTCGGCAGGAGCAGGATTTTCAGTTCTCTCTCTCCTGCTGCCATTTTCTCCCTGGCATCCGCCAGTTCTTCCTTGGCCATCTCCCGCATCTCCGGGTCAGACTCCTCTTCCAGCATGGCAAGGGCATCCGCTTCCGCCTGCCGGGCTTTTTTATATTCCTGATAGGCGTCCACCAGAGGGGTCAGGTCCGCCTGTTCCTTCATCAGCTGGCGGAAACGTCCGGTATCCGCAGCAGCGGCCGGACTGGCCAGTTCTGCCTGGATTTCCTCAAATTTTTTTAAAATATCTTCCAGACGGTCAAACATCCGCGGTCTCCTTCTGTTATATTCACGTATTTTTTATTATCCCGCAAGCCACCGGCCTTCGGCGATCCGTTCATTCCCCGCGTCATCCCGCAGAATCCGGACCTCCCGGAAACCGGCATCTGTCAGCAGTTTTTCCACATCTGCCCCCTGGTCGTATCCGATCTCCAGGAAGAGCCATCCCCCGCTTTGCAGATGAAGGGGACTCTCCTTCGCCAGCCGCCGGTAAAAGGCCAGGCCGTCTTCTGTTCCGTCCAGCGCGAGATGAGGCTCGTGATCCCGCACTTCGGGCATCAGTTCCCTGATCTCCCGGCTGCGGATATAAGGCGGATTACAGACGATCACGTCAAACTGTTCTTCTTCCAGATTGTCGAACAGATTGCTCTCCAGCAGCCTGACGTCCCTGCATCCCAGGTTTTCCGCATTCCGGCCGGCCACAGCGAGAGCATCCGGGGAAATATCCGCCGCACTGACTTCGGAAAAGCATCCCAGCTTCCGCAGGCTCACTGCTATACATCCGGAACCGGTGCACATGTCCAGAAGACAGGGTTCTTCTCTGAAAGCACCCTCCTCCTGTTTTTTCAGCACCCGTTCTACCAGGTTTTCCGTGTCCTGTCTAGGAATCAGCACCCGTTTGTCCACGTAAAAGGGAAACCCCATGAACCATGCTTCGTGCAGGATATACTGCAGCGGAATCCGGCTCTGTCTTTTTTTCACCAGTTCCAGAAATCCCCTAAGCACCTCTTCCGGGACCTCCTCATCCGCATGCAGAAAAAAGGCAGCCCGTCTCATTCCGGAAACATGCTCCATAAGCTGCCAGGCAGAAGCCTTTGCCTCCTCTTCCCCCAGTTCCTGAAGCATCCGGTCTGCGGTCTTCAGCGCTTCCCGCCACGAACAGGCTGTCATAGCGCAATCCTCCTTGGATGCAAGTCTGCTCTGCCTCCCCGGCAGCAGTGGAAATCTTCTTTGCCCGGGATAAACAGAAGAAGGTTGGAGTTCACCTTGCCGGCAAACCCCAACCTTCTGTCTCTGCGTTTTGATTCTACTTCAGGCCATACTTGCGGTTGAACTTATCGATACGGCCGCGGGCAGCGACTGCCTTCTGCTGGCCGGTGTAGTACGGATGGCACTTGGAGCAGATTTCCACGTGGATTTCTTTCTTAGTGGAACCGGTCACGAATTCATTCCCACAGTTGCAAGTAACCTTTGCCTGATAATACTTCGGCTGAATATTCTCCTGCATGACTCTCACCTCTCTATAGTAGAAATGGGCGGAGCAGATGCCCTGCCCCTTTATGCCTT
>CACZQT010000385.1 GCA_902783295.1 uncultured Lachnospiraceae bacterium | reverse complement strand
GGTCCTTGATTCTGTCATACAGCCTGTACCGCCTGGGCAGCCGGTTGTCAGTACCGTCTTCTCCCTGTCCCGTCGAAGGGCTGTTCTCTTCCACTCCGGATTCCGGAGCATTGATTTCAGACTCCCGATTTTCCATGGCATTACTTCTTCACGATATATTTCCGTACGTCGATGGAAACCGCAAGGATGATAATGAGACCGCGGATGATGTACTGGATATACGGGTTGACCCCCAGGAACTGCAGAGCATACACGATAGCCTGCATGATAACAGCACCGATGACAACGCCCTGGATAGTACCGACGCCGCCTGAGAAGCTGACGCCGCCGACCACGACAGCGCTGATAGCATCGGTTTCATAGTTGAGACCCGTATTCGCGCCGACGGCGGTAATACGGCCTGCTTCCAGGAAAGAAGCAATTCCGTAGAGGATACCGGCCATCAGATAAACCAGCATAATGGTCTTGGAAACATTTACACCGGAAACGGCAGCCGCTTCGGTATTGCCTCCGACTGCGAACATGTTCTTGCCAAGCTTGGTTTTGTTCCAGATCACCCAGAGAATCACCGACAGGATGATGAAATAAACCACCACAATGGGAACACGGATTCCGCCGATATAGAACGCACCTGCAGATACCTGCAGGAAGGTAGGATCGAAGGTAGACAAAGCCTGCGCCGTTCCGGAAGGCTGGGATTCAATATACAGGCAGTTGGCGCCATAGGCGATCAGCTGCGTACCCAGGGTTACGATGAAAGCGTGCAGATGCAGCTTCGCTACGCCGAAACCGTTGATCATACTGAAGGCCACCGCTACGGCAATGGAAGCGAACAGCGGGATCAGAAGACCAAGTCCTCTCAGGGAGGATGTCATCGTAGGGTACATACGGCTGGCGTAAGTCGTGGACTGTACCAGGGAAGCCGTAACGGCTGCAGAGATACCCAGCACACGGCCGATGGAAAGGTCGGTACCGGCCAGAACGATCAGGCCTGCGCAGCCCAGGGCCAGGATACCCTTGGTGGACGCATTCTGCAGAATATTCAGGATGTTGCTCATGCTCAGGAAGTCGATCCGGATGATGGAAACCACAACCAGGATCAGGCCCAGGATGATGAACAGAGCATAATTCAGCAGGAAGCCGGTCACCTTCTCCACTTTCGGATTGGCAGCATGGCCTTTCGCACGGGGTTTTATATCCATGGCCTGGATCAGGAAATACGCCAGGGCAGCTACGATCAGGATGATACCGATAAACTGCACCGTCACCGCATTGGTCATATGCCTGTTTTCAAGCAGTTTCGGCAGGTTCTCTTGATAAAGACCCAGCAGCACCCCATTCGCAGCTACCTCGTCGAAGGCAGCCTCATCTTCCATTCCGAGCTCCGCCATGGCCATGGCTTTACGCATTGGATCGCTGCGGTCATGGTCCTTAATCAGATCATTCAGATTTTCTTCCGTAACCGTAGGATCAACACTCTGTGCATAAGCCAGGAAATTTGACCGGTCTTTTGCCTTTTCTACGGCGGCTTCATACGCGGAGCGCTCACTGACGGCGTTATCCACAGCCGCAGCATCTGCTCCGAGTCCTTTCAGGAACGACTTGACGTTATCCTCACCGATCTTGCTGATGGCAGCCAGTTCAGTCAGGCTGGACGGGTCCTGAATATATGTCATGGCCGTCTTCTTATCACTGCCCATCATAATGGCCGCATTGTTGTAAATGGACGTACCTGTGATACCGAAAGCCACACATGCAATACCTGCAGCCAGCACAGCCAGCATGATGAAGCTGGCGATTCTATTCTTCTTCATACAGTTTTCACCTCATCACACATATTTGGCTGCCAGAGCCATGATCGTTTCCTGTTCACCGGGGATATCCCCGAAGTCCTTTCCTCTCTCTACAATACCGGCCAGCTTTCCGTTGGACATAACCAGAATACGGTCACAGATTCCCAGAAGCTCCGGCATTTCAGAGGAAACCATCATGACACCTTTTCCCTGTTCAGCCAGGTTCAGGATCAGCTGATAGATCTCGTACTTGGCGCCGACGTCAATCCCTCGCGTCGGTTCGTCGAGGAGAAGCACATCCGGCTGCGTAAGCAGCCATCTCCCGATGATTACCTTCTGCTGGTTGCCGCCGGAAAGGCTCTTGATATGTGTTTTCTTGCTGGGTGTTTTTACCTTGATGGTATCAATCACCCAGTCGGTATCCTTATCCATCTTCCTGCCGTTCAGCAGGGGTTTCCCGTAAGCATCCACATTGGCGATGATGGAATTGAACAGGATGGTGTTTTCTCCGAAAATACCGGTAGCACGGCGCTCTTCCGTGATCAGAGCGAAACCATTCTGCCGGGCTTCATCCGTCGTGGAATTACGGATCGCCTCTCCCCGGATGCTTACTTCTCCTTCTCCTCTGGTATAATATCCGAAGAGTGTATTAAGAAGTTCTGTACGCCGGGAGCCCACCAGACCGGCCACCCCGAGAACCTCGCCGCGGTGCAGCTGGAAGGAGACATTGTG
>CACZQT010000384.1 GCA_902783295.1 uncultured Lachnospiraceae bacterium | reverse complement strand
GATACTGTAAAAGGCGGAAATACGGATTTCACCGACAATCAGGCCGGTAATTTCCGCCGCCGTTTCGTAAATTTTCTCTTCCTGCCTCACCAGATTATAAATCACCGTGTACATTCTGGATCCGTCAGCGGTCAGCTCCACCCCTTTCCGGCTTCGTGAAAACAGCGAAATCTGCAGATCCTCTTCCAGCGCACTGACCAGCTGACTGACCGCGGAAGTTGTATAGTTGAGTTCTTCAGCTGCACCGGAAAAGCTTCCGGCTTTTACAGCAGCGACAAATGCCCTGCACCTGGCTGTATCCATTTTTCCTCCTCAGGTTCTGACGGTACGGGAAAACATCCTGCTCTGCTTTGCTTCAAATCAAAGGAATTGTTCCCCTTTACCCATTCTCAAATATCATTTTCTTTTATAACACATCTGATTTCTCTGAACCATTATAGTTTAAGTTTTGCTGAATATCAAGTTTAGAATCTTTAGCTTTACTTTCATATATAAATCCGCTACATTAATGATGTCGTTAAAAAAAACGGATGGGAAATCAGGGACTTCATCCGTTTCAGCAACGCTGCCGATACCCTGCAAGGAGGTCAGACATGTCTATCTTACAACTGGACTTCGCAGAGCCCTTTTTCAGCATTGATTATGTGGAAGATGAGGCAAGCTGCTATGTAGAAAAAAAGAGCATGGTTATTAACCTGGCGGAACACGAGCAAAAAAACATCCTGCTGGATGGAGAGCGGTTCATCCTTCCCCTGAAAGCTGCCGTCGTTCAGGACATGACAATCCGCAATATCACCCGGGCATTTATCGTCAAGGATTTCGAACGGTGCAATCTGGACGACCCGAAAACGGTAGCAGAAATCAAACAAAGCTGGAAAACGCTCTATGAGATGTCCGGTATAGCCAGGCATAAAGGGCTTCCGTATTACAAATCTCCGAAGTTCTGCATCGGGGAAGGAAGCCGTCATATGGAACTGAACTTCTGCTATGTAGACCAGGGAATGGTTCCGTCCGGGCCTCATCGCGACCACGACCGTGATTTTGACGAGGTACACGCACAGATCCGCGGCTACGGAATGATGCGCGTTTATGATTACAATGACAACGAACATATTCACCAGGAACTGAATATGGCTCCGGGTACTGTCCATGACAAAATGTACGATTCCGAAGGGAAGTACCCGTGGCATGAATATAAGAGTGTGACCCCCTGTGTATACTGCCCCATTGAACTGGACAGGCATTAAGGAAAGAGAAAGGACTACGAACTATGGAACACGGAAAACCCATTACCATCGGAACGGTTGGCTACGGCTACGGCGCATTTCTTCATGTAAACGGCTATCTCAACGCCGGCGGTATTCCGATCCGCCTGAAAACAGTCTGTGCCAGGAACGCAGAAAAAGCGGAAGCTTTCCGAGCCAGATACAATTACGAACAGATCTGTACCAGTTATGAAGAGCTGGTAGCCGATCCCGAAATCGATCTGATTGACCTCAGCGTACCGCCCCGTCTGCACGTTCCTTACTGCATCATGGCTCTGAAAGCCGGCAAAAGCATCATCTGCGAAAAGCCTTTAAGCGGTTATTTCGGAGACGGCCGTGATGACATCGGCCACACCGTTTCCAAAGAGAAAATGTGGAAGGAAATGGACAGCCAGCTGGCTGAGCTGAAAGCTGCTATTGATGAGAGCGAGGGACATTTCTTCTATGCAGAGGACTTTGTTTACGCTACGCCGGTACAGAAAGCGGCGGAAATCCTTCGTGCCAAGAAGAGCAAAATCATGTTCATGAACGGTATCGAGTCCATCATCGGTTCCACCAGTGAAGCAGCCAGCGAGTGGAAAAACTTCGGAGGCGGCACCATGATGCGCAACGGCATCCACATCCTTTCCACCATGATGTACCTGAAGCAGGTAGAAGCCGAAGCCCGGGGTGAAAAGATCACCGTTAAGAGTGTAACGGCTGAAATGGGCCAGATCAGCAAGGTTCCGTTAAAGGAAGGCGAGCGCCAGTATTCTCAGGCTCACCCTCATGATGTAGAGGACTGCGCCAATGTCATCCTGACCTATTCCGACGGCTCCATGTGCAATATCATCGGCACAGACTCTGTGATCGGCGGCTCCGCCAACCACATTACCGTCACCTGCAACGACATGAAGTTCAACATGAACCTGACCCAGAATAACCTGCTGGAAGCTTACTGCTGTGATGACAACGGTCTGGACAATGTATACTGGGGCGAACTGAATCCCAGAAAGCTCGGCTGGAACAACGTATTCGTAAGCGACGAAGTCATCCGCGGTTATACCGGAGAAATGAAGTCTTTCCTCGAAGCCATGGCTTACGGGAAGAAAACCGAAACCTCTTTCGATCTGGCCTATGACATCATCCGTGTCGTTTACGCTGCCTTCCGCTCCGCCGAAGAAGGCCGCAGAATCGATCTGTAAGCACACGGCAGCGGCTTCTCGCAGCTGTCTGAACAACAGGAGAAAATAAATGGGTATGAAATTCAGTGTTTGTACTGTAGACCGCCCGCTTCCCATGGCGACGCCCTTCCCTCTGCGGGGAACCAGCTATGAGGAATGCGCCGCGGTAGCTTCCAGACTGGGGTACGACGGAATTGAACTTCAGGTTCAGGATCCCTCTTTATATGATGCCAAAGAACTGCGCGCCATGCTGAACCGTTATGGTCTCGGCTGCTCGGCCATCACCACCGGACTGGCTTATCTCTATGAAGGTATGAGCATGGTGCATCCGGATGAAAAAATCCGTCTTGCCACTGTAGAACGCCTGCATCGTCAGCTGGACCTGGCAAAGGAGCTGGATTCCCAGATCCTGATCGGCTATCTTCGCGGCCGCAAATCCCCCGGCCAGACGGACCAGGAATTCGAAGACATTCTGACGGACAGCGTAGCCAGGGTTCTTGCCTATGCAGAAGAGATTCAGACTCCCATGGTCATGGAACAGATTAACCGCAATGACGGCGATGTTTTCTGCTCCACGGAACGTACCATGAGTTTCCTGGAAAAATTCCATTCTGACTGGCTGCTGTACAATGGAGATACCTATCATATGGTCACGGAAGATCCGGATGTACCTGCCGCGATCCGCCGTTCTTTAAGCAAACTGGTGCTCTTTCATGTTTCCGATGAAGGCCGTCTTCTTCCGGATGATAAACATTTCAATTTCCATGAAGCAGCTGCTGTTCTGAAGGAAGCCGGCTACAGCGAATGGGTCAGCATAGAAGCCAGACCGACGCCTACCAGCTTTGAGTGCACCCGCCGCGGTCTTGAGTACCTGCGCCGTGTATTCGGGTAATCAAAGGAGGAAGCCATGATCGAAAAACTGTCTTTTGGGGAACCCTTTCTCGAGACTCATTATCTGGAAAATGAAAACGCCTTTACCATACCCGGCTGCTGCCTGCTGATGAACCTGGATACTGAAAAAAGTGTCCTGGCAGAGAACGAGTTCTCTGTTCCTCCACTCTCCGCCGCGAAGCTTTGTGACGCACAGATTGACGTCCCCGGCAAAGCTCTCCTGGTCTTCGGTTCGGATACGGTGGATCTGAACGATCTTCTGACTCTGGACTGCCTGCGCAGTGCCTGGAAATCCAACTGGGAACTGACCCATCTGGACAAGCACCGCGGAGTACCGTATTATAAATCTCCCCGTGTCACAGTGGGAGGCGTTACCATGAATTTCTGCCTGGTAGCCGATCCCGACTGCCCTTCCGGCATCCATCGTGAGCACGGAAAACCTGTTAAAGAACTGCATATGCAGGTCGTTGGAGAAGGAGCTGTGGATCTTCTTCGTTCTGAACATCCTTCGACGGTTTTTGCCAGCCTTCCGTTATCAGCCGGCACTGTACACATCCCGGAATGGAATGCCGAAGGTATTTATCCCTGGCACCGGTACCGCAGCGTAACCCGCAGTATCTTTTTAGGGATTGAAATCTGACAAATAAACAGCAGGAAGGAGAAACAGGATTGCCTTTTGCAATCCTGTTTTTCTTTCCTGCTGTTTTTCAGTTCCGGTTCAGGATAAAACGGTTCCAGCTTTGCACTCTCTGTTTCATACCGGTTACATCCAGTACCCCATAAGCGAACCCTTTACGGACCAGTTCCTCCGGAAGATACGGATCATATTTTTCAAAAACAGGAACCTCTTTCGGGTAAACCAGTTCCAGTGGATCAAATTCCATTTCTGCTTCTTCGCAGACAATCTCATAAAATGCGTGTTCACTCACCTGCATCGTAAACTGCATATAGTACGGTCTGGATGTCTCCAGTCCTTTTAATCCAAGACGCTGCCCGCACCGGATCTTCAGGAAACGTTCCATCGCCAGGAAAGCATAGCTCCCCACCCAGGGAAACAGCGCCCACATCTTCCCTCCCAGACTGATCAGAGGTTTTTCAGACATGCCTGACTTCAAAAAGCTCTCCCTGGCCTCCTGCAGACGGCAGACTGCATGCCTCATCAGATAGGGATAGTACTTTTTCTCATTCAGGACACCGGCCATACGTTCAAGAATCCGTGTATGGATATCCCCTGCCACGTCTCCGAAATATGCCGGAATGTTGCCTTTTACCAGGGTGCAGTAGAGTTCCCTCCGCTTGTGGTCGACTTCTTCCACCACCCAGACACGCCCTGCAATGGCGATTTTGTCCCCGATAGGCGGCGGTTTAACGATTGTTCCCAACTGTTCGGAACCTGCATGCACCGTATATTCGACATTTTCCTGGAAGACCGCATAAAACTTATAAGTATTGACGACTCTTTCTCCGGACAGACCGACGATCAGTCCTCCATTTTCGGTCTGCTGTATATGATCTGTCTTCAGAAGATGCCGGAGCAGAATGCGGTAATCCTCCCGGGAAACCCGGTGAAAACAGTTGAGGATAAGCACCCGGGAAGCCAGTTCTCCGGGCGTCATTTCCCCGCACGAAGCCAGCGTACTCATGGTCTGGTGATATAAAAGGCTGTAGGGAAGGCGATCCATTCTCGGCGGTTCCACGAACCTTTCCTCGATATAAAGCTGCACCAGCGCGATTCCCTGAATCAGATGCCAGGGGATGCTGTCCGGAAGCATGGCTCTCGCTTCCTGATGTTCCTCCCGCATGACAAACCACATTTCCGAGGGGCTGCCTCTCCGTCCGGTCCTTCCCAGGCGCTGCAGAAAACCGGAAACTGTATAAGGCGCGTCAATATGAAAAGCTCTTTCCAGCCGGCCGATATCGATCCCTAGCTCCAGCGTAGCAGTTGCGCAGACACTCTGCAGGGAATCGTCATCCTTCATCTCCTCTTCTGCACTCTCCCGGTAAGAAGCTGAAAGGTTCCCGTGATGAATCAGGAAACGGTCCGGTTCACCGACAGCTTCACAGTACTGCCTGAGATTCTGGCAGACGGCTTCGCATTCTTCTCTGGAATTGGAAAAGATGAGACATTTTTTACCGCGGGTATGTTCGAAAATATAACCCATGCCTGGGTCTGCCGCTCTCGGGGCTGTGTCTGTGGCAGGCTCCGGACGTGGTGTTTCCACAGGAACTTCCCTTCCTTCGTCCGCCTGCGGAGCTGTATTGTAAAAATGCTCCATGGAAAGCCGCCAGATCTCTTTCCCGCCGTCAAACTTCGGGATCAGGGTACCGCGGCTGCTGCCTGCGGCCAGGAACTTTCCGGCCTCTTCCGGATTCCCGATAGTAGCAGACAGTCCAACCCGTCTCGGACTGCAGCCTGCCAGCCTGCACAGTCTCTCAATCAGGCAGAAAGTCTGCAGTCCGCGGTCCGCCCTAAGAAGTGAGTGAATCTCATCGATCACAATAAAACGCAGATCCCCGAACAGTGATGGAATTTCCATATGCTTGTTAATCATCAGGGATTCCAGAGACTCCGGCGTAATCTGCAGAATGCCGGAAGGTTTTTTCAGCAGCTTCCTCTTTTTCGACTGTGCAGCATCCCCGTGCCACCGGGTTACCGGAATTCCTTCCTCTTCACAAAGCTCGTTCAGACGGCCGAACTGGTCGTTGATCAGCGCTTTCAAAGGAGCGATGTACAGGACCCCGACAGTCCGGGATGGATTTTCATCCAGCAGGGTCAGAATAGGGAAAAAGGCAGCTTCCGTCTTGCCGGAAGCAGTAGATGCTGTCAGCAGGACATTCTCTTCCGTACCGAAAAGAGCCTCTCCCGCTGCATTTTGTACACCGCGCAGGCTCTGCCATCCTGAGCGGTAAATATAATCCTGTATAAACGGAGCATAGCGTTCAAAGACATTCATAGGCTGAACTCCACAAAACCGGATTCCGTCTCATCTGAAACAGCCTCCGATTTCGCATAGGAAAAATCCTCCGATTCCAGGAGCTCAGACATATTCATTCCCGGATTCTGATACAGCAGGTCCAGAAGTTCTATGAAATCCCGGATCACTTCCCTGGGGGTAATATTCTGATCTGCCCCGATCCTTCCGTACTCAATCTTTATAAAGCTGATAAGATCATCCGCTCCGAGAATTCTTTCATATCCGTAAAGGCCGGTATGCATATCGGCCAGCTTTTCACACAGCACCAGCATTTCTTCCGCTGTCAGCGGCTCCAGCCGGATTACAGGCGCCAGAAGATCTCGGGCACCCGGCCTGGAAAACCGTCCTTCTGCCAGACGGGACCGCAGAGCTTCGTAGCTGTACACACCGCGCCGCTTATCTTCCAGCGCCTGCGGAGTTGTGCCCATGATAATCCCGAGGTACCTGGCCTTACCCTGCAAAGTATCATTATACATGGTCAGAAGCTTTTCATAATTATACTGGCGGGTGATTGCATTCGGGATCTTGTAAAGATTCACCAGTTCATCAATCATGATCATCATGCCTGTATAACCGGCCATTCGGAAAAATACAGCAAAAAGCTTCAGATAGTCGTACCAGTCATCATCGGTGATAAGAATATTGGTACCCAACGCTTCTTTTACTTCGCTTTTCAAGGTATATTCCCCGCGGAACCAGCGCACAACCCTGGCCTTGGTCTCATCATCTCCTTCGATGTAAGCGTGGTAATACATCGAAAGAAGCCTGGCAAATTCAAACCCGTGCACCAGCTCACTGACAGCAGAAGTGACCTCATAGATTTTTCTGTCCGTGACAGGCGTAAGAGCTGGATCTCCCGGCATCAGACCGGTCTCCTGTATTGCTTCGTTCTGTACAACACTGATCCAGCGGTCCAGCACCAGTGTCAGAGCTCCGCCTTCCGGTTTCGTTTTCGTTGACAGGTTGGAGATGAGTTCCCGGTATGTGGCAAGTCCCTGGCCATGCGTCCCCTGCAGCCGCCTTTCCGGCGAAAGATCTGCGTCCGCCACAATAAACCCTCTGTCCATGACATAATTGCGGATTGTCTGGATCAGAAAACTTTTTCCGGAACCATAACGCCCGGTAATAAACCGGAATGACGCACCGCCTTCAGAAATGATATCCACATCGTGCAGAAGGGCTTCGATTTCACTTTTCCTCCCAACCGTAATATACGGCAGGCCAATCCGCGGCACCACACCGCCTTTTAAAGAATTCAGCACCGTCTGCGATATGCGCTTCGGCACTTTCCTATTCTCATTCATAGCATTCTCTTTCATCACAATTCCCGCAGTCCGGGCAGCTGCTGAAGATCCTCCAGGTAGTCTTCTACAATAGACAGCTCATCCTCTTCACATAAAAGAACCGTATCTCCGATCTCGTCATAAAGAGCTTCATTGACAGCATCCGCCACCATGGACGGCATCAGGTGGTTTGTCCGGATCAGTTCCTTCACGGATCCACCTGCAAGAAGTGTTTTAAGAATCCGAAGATGGATACAGTCCATATGCAATGTACCTTCCGCAGTATCCGCGTGTATGCTGTCCTGGAATGGTTTACCTGCAGCAGTGTCTGCGTGTGGGCTGTCCTTGAGCGATATACCCACAGGAGTATCCGTGAGTATGCTGTCCTTGAGCGATATACCCACAGGGGTGTCCGTGAGTGTGCTGTCCTCGGGCAGTTTGCCTGCATGATTATTTACAGCTGAAATATTCTCCGGCACTTCCTCGCCTTCCATCAGGGCTCTTTCCTCTTCAGACAACAGGCTGTTCCGGGTGATAGCCGCGTCCCTGCGGATCTGTTCCAGACCGGAAAGGTCAATGGTAATTTTCGGTCTGGATGCTTCCAGAACAGCTTTCCTGTCCGCTTCAATCGCTGCGTCAATATACGGGTCTGCCCAGGCATCTTCCGGAGAAGCTTTCAGGCTGCCTCCCGTTTTCAGATACTGGCGGAGTTTTCGTTCCGCTTCCCGGAGGAAACCTCGAAGCTTTCCTGCATCCGTCCCTTTCCTGTCTATCACAGCTTCCCGCCAGCGGCCGTTCCTGCAGTGATAACTGCGGCATTCACTCAAAATATAGTCCCTGTCTGCCCATGGTTCGCCCGGACAGTACAGTGCGTTGCGGAAGGGGAACCAGTCGCGGAAGACCTTTTTCCCAAAGCAAAGAGCAAACAAATCTTTCTCCTGCCCACGAGAGAGTGCGATTCCCCTCCGCCAGCAGGCAGCAAACAGATACTTTCCTCTTTCATGGTCAGCAGAAAGAACCTTCGATTTCAGAATCCTGTTTCCGTATATCTCAGACATCGCACCAAAAAGAACATCATCCGAAGCTTCTTCCGGGTTTCTGAGAACAGCCAGCGCAGCATCTTCTTCCAGAAGCTTCGGGGACATAAACTGCTTTACGGTTTCCAGGGGAAGGCTGTTTACCACGGCCAGTTCAAACATCCAGTTCCAGAGGTTGAGACGCATCTTCGGATCGCCCATCCCGCGCTGCAGATACCCCTCGTCAAAAGCCATCAGTTTCTGCAGACTGTCCTCCGGTGAAGAAGCTCCGACTCCGTTCATAAGTTCGTATACATATACATAGGCAGCAGATGTGGAAATCGGGATATACTCTCCTTTTCTTATCCGGGTGCGCCAGGAAAAATACCCCCGCAGCTGCCTGGTTGTCATATCCTGATAGCAGGGAAAGTAACAGAGAAAATCCCCGGACCATGGAGCATCATCCTCATAGTCTTCCATAAACCTGGCCTGTTTTACAAAACTCCCGGCTTTCTCTGTCCTTGACTGGCTGCTGTAGTCAAAAAGCCGGCGCATTTTCCGCAGACGCTCCGGAATCAACTGTCTGGGCATCCCTCCGGGACTGTCACCGGAAAAAGGCAGCGCCGTATCCCGGTAGAGCCCTTCTGCAGAGAAAGGGGACATATCGACGACGATTTCCGCTCCGCCCGTTACTTCGGAAGCTGCGGTATGTTCTGTTTCATTTTCAGTTTTTCTATCTGCACCGAATGTAAGTTCCGGCAGCCCCACCGTATCACCCCCCGGCATTTATAAGAATCTCAAATGAGAACAGGTCCCTTGGCCATTCGGTCCAAGAGACCTGTTCTCTCAGCTCCTCTCTTAACATTGAGCTTTTATTTTACAGTCAGGCTGATCTTTGCATAGGTTCCGCTCTGTGAATATACATAGATTACACATTTTCCTTTCTTCAGGGCCTGAATTCTTCCTTTGGAAGTTACCTTGGCTACTGAAGGTTTGGAAGATTCATACTTCAGACCTCTGTGCTGCTTTACTTTCAATGTGGAACTTTCCGCGACTGCCTTAGCCTGGATTGTAAAAATGTCTCCTTTGTACAGCGTCAGCTTCCCTCCGGTTATATTCTTCAGACTGACTGTCTTATAATTTCCGATTTTACCTCCCTTGGTTGCTACATGAACCGTCTTGGAGGATGCCAGTACTTTATTGTCCGAAGAAACAGCGACGACATAATACTTGTAGTATTTACCCTTTTTCAGTTTCTTAATGGTTTTGCCTGTGCCGGTATATGTCCCAATCTTTTTATACTTAGACCCGCAGGGAGCTCCAAAAAGAACATATTTCTTTGCAGACTTCACCTTTGTCCACTTTAACGTTACGGCAGATTTGGTCACTTTCGTGTAACGCAGCTGCAGCAGCCGGAAAGTGGATCCCTTAGGGGCTTCATCCCCTGTCATGTCCAGAATCTGCTTCTCCGCATCTTTTATATTATCCGGAAGTGTTTCATCCGGTGTCGGCGCTTTGGTTGTTTCGGGTTCCTTGGTTGTCTCAGGAGCTTTAGTAGGTTCCGGCGCTTTGGTGGGTGCCGGCGGAAGTTTTGCAATACCTTCCGTACGGGTCCCGCCGCATACAGAGCAGGTATAAGTGCGCACTCCTTCTACTGCCGTAGTCGGCTGCTTTGTCACAACGCCTGCTCCCCAACTGTGATTTCCGGTTTCCACATGGCTGGCATTGTTGGCGCAGATCCTCTCATGCACAGACGCATTCTTGTACTTCCAGACACCATACTTGTGCCCTGTCGCTTTTCCGCTTACTACAGTTTTTACCCGGTAAAGGGTACGGGTCTTAACCTGAGTGGAATTGTCGGCAGTTACAGCCTTATCCTGCCATGCCGACCAGGCTTCCCAGTCACCGGAAGAGGTCTTTTTATAAGTGGTATACGTACACCGGTTGACAACTACGCGCTCTCTCACCCACCAGTAGGTATCATGACATACGGCGTAATTACTGAAATTCCGGGCATTGGCCGATTCGGTCACCGGTACATCATTTGTCGAATAAAATGCGTGGAATGTAGCATGCGTATTTGTTTTATAACTTTCAATTGTCCGGTTATAGGGTTTTTCCAGATCTGTACGTCCCATACACCAGTGCCAGTAGATGTATCCTATCTTACTGGTGGAAACTTCTGTCTTTTCGGTACCTGTTTCTCCTGCCGTCTTCGGCGTCTTATTGTACTGGGTATACAAGGAAGAGCTCTTATTAAACCCTGACGGCCAGCTGGCAGCATAATCGATGGTTCCATTGCCGGATTTCTCCCAGACATTGGCCCGTCTGGAATAGCTGTACTGGGTTTTTGTTTCCAGGGCAGATCCTGCCGGAACCGAAGGTTTATTCTCGCTCCATTCCGTATAAACGGCTGTATCTCCAGTAGCCTTCACATAGGAATCTCCGCACCGGGAACAGGTATATGTGGACATGGCATCCGTTGTGCAGGAAGCCGGCGTCTGTCTGGTCACTTTGTAATTATGCCCTAATGCTTTGGTAACCGTCTGTTCCTTCAGGACTTTACCGCAGACACTGCACTTGCTTCCGGCTGTCAGACCCGTAGCAGTACAGGTAGCCGCCCTTGCAGCCAGCGTAGTCGGAGTATGCCGGGTTACTACCGGGATCGTTACCGTAACTGCTGCTGAAACAGTGCCTGTATATTCACTTTTTCCGCTGTTCGCACGGCAGCCGGAAACCCGGATATCCTTTACGGAATAGGCGGTTCCTGAAGATACGCTGCCATTATAATAATCCTTCACATCCTCGGCAACCTTCTTTCCGGCAAG
>CACZQT010000383.1 GCA_902783295.1 uncultured Lachnospiraceae bacterium | reverse complement strand
AAGGCGTACTGCTGAGCCATCAGAGCATACACGATTCATGTGTGCGCGGTGCTGCGGCATTGAAGGCGAAGTTACTGTTCAGCCGTCTTTCCCTTTATTCCAGATTCGCGCCTGTCGGCGCTTTTCCGCCCCGCTTCGCGTGGCTGAATTTGTCATGAAGGGAGTGACAGCCTAATGGCTGTCACCTGAAAATGCGCTTATCTGCCCTTACATGCGAGCATGACGTTCAGATAAACGCATTTTCAGGGACGGCTGAATAGTAACTCCTTTCTCATTCTTTGCTGATTTCTCCTTCTTCTTTTCTCAACCATTCAGGTTTCTGATCACTCTTCTCATTTCACACCTGCTTCCTTAATCCGGATCTTACCTCTCCGGCCTGCAACAGACAGATAGAACCAGCCAACAATAATCAGTTCCCTAATATTATTATATCATCCCGGCTGGTTCCGTTCAATGGTTTAAGTGCAGCGCCGCACGCCCCTTGTTTTTCCGCAATGCAATGTATATAATGGTGAAAATATAGGAAATATCAGTATTCTGACCCAGGATAGAGTTCAGATTGTGAGGTGCATAATGCTTCGAATCGTCAAGACAGAGAATGGTAGTGTAAAGGGAATGATGGGAGCGGATCCCCGGGTCACCGTGTTTAAGGGGGTTCCGTTTGCATCTCCTCCCACAGGAGAAATGCGTTGGAAAGCACCGCAGCCGGTGAAAAACTGGGATGGCGTACGTGATGCATGTGAGTTCGGACCGATTTCGATGCAGGATACCCCCGGCCTGGGGGATGACGTGTACTGCAGGGAATGGCATGTCGATCCGGAAATCCCCATGAGTGAGGACTGCCTTTATGTAAATGTCTGGACCTCGGCAAAAAGCGTTGACGAAAAGCAGCCTGTTCTGCTGTGGTATTTTGGCGGAGGCTTCCAGTGGGGGTATACGGCAGAGATGGAGTTTGACGGGGAAAGACTTACCCGAAGAGGCGTGGTAGTCGTCACGGCCGCTTATCGTCTGGGTGCTTTCGGCTTTCTCTCCCACCCTGAGATCTCGAAGGAAAATCCCACGTCTCCCGGCAACTTCGGCTTTCTGGATCAGCAGGCAGCCCTTCGCTGGGTGAAGCGGAATATACAGGCTTTCGGAGGAGATCCGGAGCATATCACGATCGCCGGGCAGTCCGCCGGCGGCGGAAGCGTCATGGCTCAGCTCACCTGCGGACAAAACGATAATGATATCTGCGGGGCTGCCATATTCAGCGGCATAATCAGACGGACAGATCAGGAGGAGCATCCGTTAAGGGCAATCAGCCTTTCCGAAGCAGAAGAAAACGGGAAAGACTTCTTTGCGTTTCTGGGGGTGTCCAGCCTGGAAGAAGCAAGAACCCTGGATCCGTTTTTCCTTCGCGATCAGTATGGGATATATGTTCAAAATCATCCACGCATGTTCCCCATCATCGATGGCTGCTTCTGTAAAGGAGATTCACTCTCCTTCTTCATCCGGGGCGACAGGGCACAGGTTCCCATCCTGGCAGGAAATACGGACGATGAGTTCCGGGAAGATGGGATCAATACTGTGGAAAAAGCGGTAAAAACCACTTTTCTGGATGCTCAGGCGGCGCATCCCGACACCCCGGATATGTTCTACTATCGCTTTGAAGCGGATATTCCGGGCTGGGATCATGCGGGGAGCTTCCATTCCTGCGATCTGTGGTTCTTTTTTGAAAGCCTTGGGAAGTGCTGGCGGCCTTTGGAGGGAAGGCATTTTGACCTGGCCCGGAGGATGTGTGATTACTTTGCCAACGTTATCAAAACCGGCGATCCGAACGGTCCCGGATGGGATGGAAGCATGCTTCCTTCATGGGATCCCTATACGGACAAGGATCGATGTGAGATGGTTTTCGGCTCCAGAGGTGCTTTTACACAGAAAGAGCGTCCCGGATTTGGGAAACGTCTTGCATTTAATCCTTATCTGCCCTCTTATGAATATATCCCGGACGGGGAACCCTATATTTTTGACGGCAGGGTTTATATCTATGGTTCCCACGACTTATACGACGCGGAGACCTTCTGCATGGGCGACTATGTGTGCTGGTCTGCACCGGTGGACGACCTGGGAAGCTGGCGTTTTGAAGGCGTT
>CACZQT010000382.1 GCA_902783295.1 uncultured Lachnospiraceae bacterium | reverse complement strand
GCGGGGAACCGTTTTTTATCTCATAGGAAATTCCTCCGGATTTCCTATGAGATAAAAACACTCCGTGTGGGTGCGCAGGTGCGCGTATAGGTATTTTGCCGGCGAAGCCGGCCGCGCACCGCGCGAGAGTTTCGCCAAGGCGAAACTCTTTCTTGTCATTTGGAAAACAGTCTTGAAAACAATCTGAAAACAGAGGTAAACATGGAAGATCAATCAAGGATATTGCTGGACCGTCTGGAAGAGCGCCTGACGGAAAAAAACTTCATCCGTAAATTCGGTATTCAGAAAAAAGAGATGCAGAAGCTTCTCCATAAATCCTCTGTAAAAAACGGTCTGAAAACCCTCCTTCCGAAGGTCCCGTTTACCTGTAAGGAAGTTCTGGAAATCTGCAGGGAGCCGATGGCCCGTTTCTCGCCGGAACCGGAACAGGGGTGGCTTCAGTTTCTGTTTGAAGACGGAAAACATGTTCTCTATCCGGATAATTTCCCGGATGTCATGGAACCCTGTTACGAGTTGGGGAAAGTATTCTATCTGGAAACGCTCCGCATAGTCCTGGAAGAAGAGCGGGATCTCCACGGGGCGGATATGTTCCTGCATTTTGCCCTGGCCTCCGAAGAAGAACAGGAAGGAAGTTCTACCCGGGATGAATACCGGAAATTTCTGGAATTCTGCCGGAATACCTACTTCCTGGAGTTTATGCGGATTGCGGCTGAGGTTACGCCTTTCAATACCCACGGGCATATTGCAGGTGTGCACAATGTTTCCATGTATATGGCCAGGCAGCTGGCTGCCTGCGGGCAGCCGGTAGATCTGGCGCTGATGTCCGGCGCGGCGATCGGCCATGATATCGGCAAGTTCGGCTGCAAGGAAAAGGAAGCCAGGCGGGTTCCTTACCTGCATTATTACTATACCGATCAGCTGTTTAAACGGTTTGATATGCCGACGATCGGTTACATCGGGGCAAACCATTCTGCCTGGGATCTGGAACTGGAGAACCTTTCCCTGGAATCTCTGCTGCTGATTTACGCAGACTTCCGGGTGAAGAGTACCCGGAAGGATGGAGTGGAAATCATTCACTGCTATACGCTGAAGGAATCCTTCGATGTCATCCTGGGAAAACTGGACAATGTGGATGCTGCCAAGGAGAAGCGCTACCGGAAGGTCTACGGAAAGCTGAAGGATTTCGAGGACTATATGGTGCGTCTGGGCGTGCATACCGATTTCTCTTCAGAGATTCCGGATGCTGTGTCAGTCAAGGATTCAGCGCTGGTAGAAGGTCCGGAGGTGGTGACTGTCTATAAAGATATGGCCATTTCCCACAACACGCGGCTCATGAATATCCTGAACCACGAATCCACCTTTACCAATATTCTGGAAGCGGCACGCAGCGAAAAAGACTGGAAGAATACAAGGACCTACCTGAATATTTTCCGGGAATACAATACATATCTGAACCAGAGGCAGAAGCTTCTGACCATCAGCTTTCTGTATGAACTGCTGATGCACCGCGAGAGCGATATCCGTTCCGAAGCTGCTACTCTGATGGGAGAGATTATCGTAAATTTCGATACGGAATACCGCAAGGAAATTCCGGAAGGCATGATGGAATTTGTGCAGCTCTCCACTTCTCTGGAACAGTTCGAGCGATACGTCGATATGATTCTGATTCCCGACCACAAGCTGACAGAACAGCACCGGATGTGGCTGGGCTATAAACTGGAAACGCTCTGCATTTCTGTTCTGAAAAACTGTAAGGAGAACCGTAGGAAAGAGTACCTGGAAATAATCCACCGGCAGTTCCTGCGGGATTATTCGGATTCCTTTACGGTGTTTGTCCTTCTGGAAGCGATCGAACGGATGCCGATCGATGATATCTGGCCGGAGATGCTGGATGATATCCTGCGTTTTGCCCTGAGATGGGTACCTCAGGCGGATCACAATCTGCAGGTCATGCTGATTCTGCTGGCTCTGCGCCTGCGCAGGCATTTTCCGGAATCTGACTCTGTAGACTCCTTCTGCCGGCAGATTCTGGAGGAGGTCCCCAACACTCCGTCTGTCAGCATCCTGTATATCAAGCAGGAACTGGGACGAAGACTGCGCCTGACGGAAGAGGAAATGGAACCTTTCCGCTTTTCCAAGGATGTGGACGGAGTCATTAATGAGCTGTTTCTGGAAAATCTGAAGACCGGCACACCCTGGATTGCGAAAATGGTCAATATCCACTATCTGTATGACCGGATGGTGGACCGGAAGAATAACCAGCCGGTGCATACTACGACGCATCTGGTCAACCTCCTTTCCGGGACAGAATGCGGTGATGTGCGCCATCTGGCCGGGCGCGCTCTGGTGGAAATGGCAGGCATGGTCTCCAACGAACAGCGCAACGAAATTGCCATAGAACTGCTGAAAGCGCTGGATCTGGGAGAGGCGGAGTTTTCCAAAAACATTCCCCAGTACCTGGGGCAGATTATTGCAAAGCTGCGTCCGGAAGAAGTGGATGAAATCATCCTGAATCTGGAAGAGATGCTGATTTCTGCGCCGGATTCCACTGCCTGCGTAGTACTGGATACGATCGGGCATATGATGCAGTGGTTCGGGAAATACCGGACGGTTTTCCCGGATGACGTCCGCTACATAGAGAGAAGCCGGAAACTGGTGGGGCTGCTCCTTCGGGGGATTGCGCATTACCATACGACGGTGTCCCAGGAAGCCAGGTATGTATTCGGCGAGTATATTTTCGGCCAGGGAATCCTGGCGCTTCGTGAAAAATACCAGATTTTCCGCTACATGGGACGCAAGGCGCAGCATATTTTAATGAACAGTCTGGAGGACGGGCTGGGCTTTTTAATCGATGCCGCAACGCTGAACAGCATTTATCGTTTCCTGTCGGAATATATTCTGGAGAACGGAGAGCCGGAGTTCGAGGAAAGGGATAAGGTGGCCTTTTTCCCCGGTTCCTTTGATCCCTTCTCGCTCAGCCATAAAGGGATTGTCGAGGCCATACGGAAACTTGGTTTTACTGTCTATCTGGCTATTGATGAATTCTCGTGGTCCAAGCATACCCAGCCTCCGCTTGTGCGCCGGAAAATCGCCGGCATGTCTACAGCGGAGTATACAGAGGTGTATCTGTTCCCGCAGGATAAGCCGGTCAACATCGCCAATAATGAAGATATGGAATCCCTTGCTGCCATGTTCCCGGGAAAAACCCTGTATCTGGTAGCAGGCACGGATGTTACCAAGCACGCTTCCGCATACAAGGCAGAACCGGCGCCATGGTCTGTCCATTCATTCAACCATATCCTGTTCAGCCGCCATGGAGAAGAGTACGAGGTAGAAAGCGCCGGGGTTTCGGAAGAAGCCACAGGCATTCTGGGGGATGTGATCGAACTGAGTCTGCCGCTGCAGCTGGAGGATATCAGCTCCACGCGGATCCGGGAAAACATCGATCTGAACCGGGATATTTCCCATCTGATCGATCCTATGGCACAGAATTATATCTACGAGAACAACCTGTACTTGCGTGAACCCCAGTATAAAGGGGTTATGTTCACCCGGAAAATCCGCTGCGATGTTCTGGACGGGGATGATATCAATGATGCGCTGTGGCAGGAACTGGAAACGACTGTTCTCAGAAACAAGAAAGACGTAGAGGCGATCCGGAGAAATCTGACGGAGGAACAGCTTTCCCTGGCGGTTCTCCGGGATGGTGACAGGGGCGGCCGTCCGGTGGCTCTGGCGATGGCCGGCCGTCTGTACAGTACGGATCTGCTGCAGGAATTCGGGGATCTGAATATGGTCCGCAAAATCCGGAATGTGGCCTGGGGAAAGATCATGGTGATCAAGGGGGTCTACGGCTTCCGGTCTGACAACTCGTCGGAATATGTTCATGTTGTACTGGCGGAGCTTCTGGCACACTGTCTGGCCAGGGATTATACCTACTGCCTCTACCATGGAGTTGCTTCCATGCAGGAAAGGCGGAAGGAGGTGGAGGACGCTCTGGCGCACAAGGGCTTTGTGAGACTTTCCGAGGAAGGAGCAGCGGAGACCATTCTTGGCGTGGATATGCACAGGCCCATCACCCTGACCAACAATATCGAAAGTGTCATTAAAACACCATTCAATACGAACCCCCGGGTACAGGAAGTGATAGAAAGAACGCATCGGAAGCTGCAGCTGGCACTGACCAGGATCAATCCCGGCAATCTGGTTATTTCCTTCCATTCCTCCATCATGTACCACAAACTGCTGGAGAAAATTACCGAAATTAATCAGGTGCCGAATGAAGCAACGGTACCGAGACAGCTGGGCAGGAAAATGTGTGTTCCCTTCGGAAAGATCCTGAGGGATTCCATTGCGCCGAATACTGTAACAAAAGCCCTGCATACAGAAAAAGTGTTCAACGCCAATATGCACGGTTTTTCGATCGAAGAATATCCCAACTATACATCCCTGGAAACACAGATCTTAACGATCCGCTCCTTCCACCGTCCTCTGATCCTTGTGGACGACCTGCTGCACAAAGGCTACCGGATCCGGAAGCTTTCCGCCCTGCTGTCAAAGCCCGGCATAGAGATCGACCGGGTGCTGGTAGGCGTCATGACAGCCGGCGGGCAGGATCTTTTAAGCGAATTTGGCATCGGGGGCGATTACGTGTATTATATTCCGAATATCAGCTCCTGGTTTGTAGAGTCCTCCCTCTATCCGTTTATCGGAGGAGACAGCGTACGGACCCAGGGAAAGGGTACGGCTGGTCTCCTGACGAGTGTAAACCTGATCATGCCGTATGTGACGCCTGCATTCCTGGCTCATGAAAACATACAGGCTGTATACCAGCTGTCGATGGTCTGCCTGGAAAATGCCCGGGATATCCTGAAGGTACTGGAGGAAGAATACCAGAAGGAATTTGAAAGAAATCTGACCCTGGACCGTCTGAGCGAGGTGATTTATTCTCCTACCTGCCCGGACAAAGGACGGTTTATGAGTTATGATGAAAACATCCCCGCATCGAACTATATCGAAAACGACATTCTGCAGCTGTCCAGGCTGGAATACATGACCAGCATGCAGCTGAAGCACACGGACTTTACGGAACTTCACAGCGACTGAAGCCTGAAAGAAAGGAACACCATGAAGCAATTGTCGGATCTTGCAGATCCCTGCACAATACGGCCCGGGACCGGAAAGGAATCTTCTTTCCTGATCGGAACAGCAGAAAATATGGCCTGGCTGGCTCCCCGGAAAAAAAGGGTGCATCTGTTTGCACTGGGAGACGTTGGCAGCATTCTCCTGACCGGCCTGCGTCTGCTCGGAGGAGACTGCATATCCCGGATCGGTATTTATGATGTACGCGAACATGTCGGGGACCGTTTCGAATTTGAGATGAACCAGGTGACGGATCCTTCCGGAAAGATGGAAATGCCGGCGGTGGAAGTGATCTCTGAAGAGCAGCTCTTTGACTGTGATCTTTTTCTGTTCTGTGCGTCGCTTCGGGTTCCCCCTGTGGGTGAGGGCGGGGATGTGCGGATGGCACAGCTTTCAGCCAATGCAGGTCTGGTACGGGCAACAGCCGGGAAAGCTTTACAGGCCGGTTACCGCGGTCTGTTCTGCGTGGTTTCCGACCCTGTGGACCCTTTGTGCCGCATCGCCATGGAAACAGGCATCCCTGCTGAGCGGGTGAAAGGATTCGGACTGGGGGTTATGGCGGCCAGAGCTGCCTACTATGCCGGAAAGGATGTGCGCTTCCAAAGATATCTGACAGAGGGACGGGCTTACGGACCTCACGGAGAAGATCTGGTGATCGCCGACAGCCTGGCCCGGTATGATGACACCCTGTCCCGGGAACTGACGGTAAAAGCTGTAAAGGCGAATCTTCAGATGAGAGAATGGGGGTTTAAACCTTTTATGGCACCTGCCCTGTCCTCAGGAGCGCTGTCCATACTGGCTGTGCTCCGCGGAGACTGGCATTACAGTTCCACCTGGTTCGGAGAAGCGTATTTCGGAGCCCGGAACCGGTGTACAGTTTCCGGAATTGAGGTGGAGAATCCGGACATGCCTGAAGCTTTGTTCCTGCGGTGCAGAACAGCCTATGATAACCTTATTGCCATCCGGGCATGATCATGTTTTGAAACCGGAAGTTAGGGATTCCGTCTTCCGGACATATAAAGGAGCAAGCAGCCCATGCTGAATGGGATGAAAAACGAATATACTCTGATCTTTCCGGGCGGCGGACAGGGAAACGCCCGGCTGGAAAGAATCCTGGAACAGGCATCTGCCCGGCTGGGGCAGCCTGGCCGCGTTATAGAAAAAGTGGAATCACTGGACGCCCTGCAGAACTGCCGGATTCTCTTTGCCGTTTCATTGAATGAATGGGGAATGAATCTGGAGTGGATGCAGATGCTGGAAAAGATCCGCCGGCAGCCGGATCTCCTGGAAGGCTGTGTGGGGGCTGTGATCGTAGATGCACCTTCGGAACTCTATACCAAGGCAGCGGGCCGGGAAGCGGTGCTGGCAGCCAATATGTCCGGCTGTCTCTTTCCCGGAAGGCCGCTGGTAGAAGGTACTGCTTCTCTCTACAACTTTCATACACAGGCGGGGCTGGCCGGCTGCAGCCTGGAGGAGGCTTATCTGAAGGCTGCGGAGGATCTGGTCAGCCGTCTGTTATCCTTTACCGGGATAAGGACCGAGAAGAGAACGCTGTATCAGACCGGTGCAGCAGCACCGGAAGGAAAAGAAAACAGCCGGCTGTCATATGATCCGGGCTGTTCAGGACTCCCGAAGCTTCTGGTCCTGCATGCGAGCATCCGGGAGACATCGAATACGTTCCGCCTCTGGAATATGGTGAAGGAAAGACTGGAAGGCAGAGTGGAGTCCAGGGAGATCTCCCTGCAGAACGGCGCGGTACATGACTGCGTAGGCTGTCCTTTTACAGCCTGTATGCATTTTGCCAGGCAGAAGAGCTGTTTTTACGGAGGAGTGGTAGTAGACCAGGTCTATCCGGCGCTGGAGGAAAGCCAGGGCGTACTGTTCCTCTGCCCGAATTATAATGACGCTCTGAGCGCAAATATCAGCGCCTCCATTAACCGCCTGACAGCCTTATACCGGGTGCGGCCGTTTTTTGACAAGCTGCTCTATGGAATCGTGGTATCCGGATACAGCGGAGGGGAACTGGTCGCTTCACAGCTCGTCAGCAGCATGAACATGAATAAGGCTTTCCTGCTGCCGCCCCGCTTTGCCATGCTGGAAACCGCCAATGATCCCGGAAGTATACTGAAAGTACAGGGCATCGAAGAGAGGGCAGCTGCGTTCGCGGAGCAGATCGTACATCAGATGTATGCCTGAATGCCGAGGGACAGAGGGACTGTCCCTCTGTCCTTTGGTTCTTCGCTCAGTTTTGATCGAACATTAATCGAGCTTTAATTTTTCTTTCAGGACAGATTTATCCGGCGGAGATATACTGCATTCCGTCAAGAGCAAAACAGCAATGCTTCAGGAACACCGGCCGGACCGGGGATTTCCGATCAGAAGCCTGGCTGATATCGAGTGCCGAAAGGGAAAGGAGCAATATCATGGATAGACTGGAAAAAGCTGAAAGACTGAGACAGGCCGCGAACGTAAGTTTTGAAGAAGCAAAAGCAGCACTGGATGCCTGCGGGGATGATCTGCTGGATGCCATGGTATATCTGGAAAAGCAGGGAAAGGCAAAAAAGCCGGAACAGAGCAGCTATTCCACAGAATATGAGCAGCAGCCTGAATACACCCCGGTACAGGAAACGGTGAATCGTCAGGAAAGTGCCGCAACTTCTTTTGGCAGGACGATCGGACGGGGGATAAGGACCATCGTGAAATTCGTCCGGAGCACTTCCTTTGAAATCTCACGGAAAGGAAAGACCATCTTTACCATGCCTTCCTGGGTGATGCTGCTGATCGTCCTCTTCAGCTGGCATGTTTCTCTCCCGGCTCTGGTAATCGCCCTGTTCTTCGGATTCCGCTATTCCTTTCACGGAGAAGCTGACCATATGCAGAAGGCCAATGATATCCTGGAAAGGGCAGGCAGCTTCGCCGATGAAATGGAAGGCGGATTAAAGGGGCAGGAAAACAGCCGTAAAACAGAAGAAGACAATGTAACCCGCGAGGAACCGCAGATGTTTCAGCAGGGCGGAGAAATAAAATAAGTCGGGATATTTCCGGCAGGCCACAGGCGCGCAGTGTGCGCGCCATGGTTTGTTTTCAGCCGGAAAGCACAGACCGGAAAGAAGGATGTATGAGTGCGAAGATTCTGCTGGTGGAAGATGAAGAAAAACTGGCTCGTTTTGTAGAACTGGAACTGGTGCACGAAGGGTATGAAGTGACGAAATCCGGAAACGGAAGAGAAGCACTGGATCTGGCCATAGCCGGTTCATTTGATCTGATCCTCCTGGACATTATGCTTCCGGGACTGAATGGTCTGGAAGTCCTGCGCCGCCTCCAGAAAGAAAAAGAAATTCCCGTCATTCTCCTGACCGCCCGCGACGCGGTGATGGACAAGGTAGCCGGACTGGATGCCGGGGCGGTGGATTATATCACCAAGCCCTTTGCCATCGAGGAACTGCTGGCCAGGATTCGTGTGGCGCTGAAGCTTCATGCTCCGAAAATGCTCAGAGAAGCGGGTGCCGTGGAAGAAGGTATCCTGACCTGGGGGGAACTGAGACTGGATGAGCGGCGCCACCGGGTCAGTTACGCGGGGCATGAGATTTTCCTGACCAACCGGGAATTTTTGATGCTGAAGACCCTCCTGGAGAACAGGGATATCGTAATGACGAGGGATACCCTGCTGAACCAGGTCTGCGGGTATGATTTTGCAGGAGAAACCAACATCGTGGATGTGTATATCCGTTATCTTCGTTCCAAAATTGATGATGTGTTCGGTGTAAAAATGATTCGCACCGTTAGAGGAGTGGGATATGTCATTCAGTCAGAAGAAGACCGGTGACAGGCTGGAAATGAAAGGACGGGCCGGTGATTCCCTGAAGAGGATGTCCTCCATTACCAGGAAGCTGCACTGGGCGTCCATCCGGAAACAGCTGGGTCTGTTTCTGGGGACGGACCTCCTGTTTTTTCTGCTGGCGGTTGCCGGCTGGTGCGCTCTTCAGGAAGCCAGTGTCCTGACGTCTTTAAGCTGGAATACACATAGAGCCCTGCAGATTTCGAAGAGTACCGGGCAGGCGTTCTACCAGGTCTTCTCACCGGAGGGAGAACTGCTGCTGCAGGTGTCATTTCTGGAGCCTCTGCGTATTCTGGGAATGGCGGCAGGCGGCGTTCTGGCGATGCAGGTCGCGGGAATCGTGTTCTCTTATTTCCGGGAGGACCGGAAAATCCGCCGCATCCTTTCACCGATTAATGAAATCGCACTGAAGGCGGATGAACTGAGCCGTCTGTCCTTCACAGAGGACAAATACCAGCTGATCGAAGAAGCCATTGAGCATATTAACCCGGATCAGACGGCGGCGGAAAAGCCGCTGTCTTTCGGAGACCGGGATCTGTCCGGTGTGGAAGCAGCCATGAATAATCTGCTTCTGCGTATGAGGGATACCTATCGGCAGCAGGCCCGTTTTGTAAACGACGCTTCCCACGAACTCCGCACGCCGATTGCTGTTATCCAGGGCTATGCCAACATGCTGGACCGCTGGGGAAAAACGGACGAGAAAATCCTGGAAGAAGGGATTTCCGCGATCCGGAACGAATCGGATCACATGCACCATCTGGTAGAACAGCTGCTGTTCCTGGCCAGAGGTGACAGCGGAAAGACCTCTCTCTCCCTGCAGACAGTATCCCTGGGAGAGCTGATGCAGGAGATTTATGAAGAGTCATTTATGATTGATGAAAGCCATATCTACCGGCTGTCGGTACCGGAGGAACCTCTGGAAGTACAGGCGGATCCGGCTCTTCTGAAACAGGCGGTACGCATCCTGACAGACAATGCTGCAAAATATACGCAGGAGGGGGATGAGATCTGCCTTTCAGCCGGGAGGAACGAAGCCGGGATCCCGTATCTGCAGGTACAGGATATGGGAGTCGGTATGGCGGAAAGCGAAATACCACATATTTTTGACCGCTTTTTCCGTTCCGACGAAGTACGGGGCAAGGAGGGAACCGGCCTGGGGCTTTCCATCGCCAAGTGGATCGTCGACAAGCACGGCGGTCATTTTGAGATCCTCTCCCGCAAAAACCTGGGTACCAGAATCCGGATTCTGCTGTGATTCGGAAAAAGGCAGGGGGAGAGAGACAGGGGATGGTTTTTTGTCTCTTTCCCCCTGTTCTCATTGCTCTGCGGAAAGCACTTGCGAAGCAGGGCGGAATGGAATATACTGAAAACTGTCTTATAAGAGGACGGTGATCTGTTTATGAAGAAGAAAAAACACTGGATTTTATGGATTTTTCTGCTCCTGGTCCTTGCTGCCGCAGGAGCTTTCTGCTATTTTATCCGGCTTCCCTGGCAGGTAGGCTACAGCAATGCATTCTTTCATATTTCCGCCTATCACAGCCCGGTGGACAAAGACGGAGACGGCGTGGACGACCAGATGGATATTCTGAAAAACGCGCGCGCCTATGTCAGTAAAAAGCCGGAGTATAAAAGCGAGTACTATAACACCGGGTACCCTACAGGAAAGTACGGCGTCTGCACGGATGTCGTGGGAGCTGCTCTGCGGGGAGCCGGCTATGACCTGATGGAACTGGTGCATGAGGATATTTCAGACTCACCCGGATCCTATCCGGACCGGGAAGCGAAGTCTATTGATTTTCGCCGTGTTGTAAACCTGGATACCTGGTTCCGCAGGAATGCGGCTTATACGCTTACAACAGACCCGGGGCAGATTTCCGAGTGGCAGGGCGGGGATATTGTGACTTTTGAAGGTCATATAGGGATCGTTTCCGACCGCCGCGACGCAGACGGAGTCCCTTACGTCATTCACCATGGGCGTGCCGGGCAGACATCATACGAAGAGAATATTCTGAGGACGAGGGACGACATCATCGGGCATTACCGGATGTCCTGATATAAGAAAAGAATCATTCGGGAGTCAGCATCAGATTCTGATTATACAGAAGAGGTACAGAAGATGGGTATTGTAGTCATCGGTTCGATCTTCGTGGATATCAAAGGCTTTCCTCTTGCTCAGTTTAATCCGGCCGGACGGAATGAAGGCCGTGTTGTTCAGGTGCATGGGGGCGTCAGCCGCAATGTGGTAGAAGATATCGCCAACGTGGAACTTCGACCTGTCTTTGTGAGCCTGGTGGACCGGAGCGGAACCAGCCGGGATGTTGTGGACAAGCTGAAGGATCATCTGGTGGATACCCGTTATATCCGGGAGACGCCGGACGGCCTTGGTACCTGGCTGGCGGTTTTTGACAATAAAGGGGATGTGTACGCCTCGATTTCCAAACGTCCGGATCTGTCGGAAATAGGAACGATTCTGGACGAAGAGGGGGACGAAATCTTCCGTGACGCGGACAGTATTGTCGTGGAATTCGATATGGAGCCGGCACTTCTGAAACGTGTTTTCCGACTGGCGGAAAATTACGGAAAGACTGTGTACGCAGTGGTTTCCAATATGTCCATTGCCCTCGAACGCAGAGATCTCCTGAAAAAAACCGGCTGTCTTGTCTGCAATCTGGAAGAAGCAGGTCTGCTTTTTTCCGAGGACTACAGGGGAAAGACGCCGGAAAAAATGAAGGGAATTCTGGCTGAGAAAGTAAAGAGGGCACAGATTCCGGCTATGGTCGTGACCATGGGGGCAGAAGGAGCGGTTTATTCTGTTCTGGACGGGGAGAACGGTTATTGTCCCTCCGTTAAGGTGGATGTGATGGATACCACCGGCGCCGGTGATGCTTTTTTTGCCGGTGTGGCGATTGGCCTGACCTACGGAAAGACACTGGGAGAAGCCTGCCGGATCGGAACCAGGCTGGCTACCTCTGTGCTGATTACCAAAGAGAGTGTCTGTCCCCGCTTTCTTCCGGAAGAGTTTGATCTGAAAATACCGCAGAAAATCTGACAGGAACGCGCATTTTCAAAAGAGACAAACGGGCTTTTTTCCTTGACAAATAAGTACAAATATGCAACAATAAATCAGTTCAGCCAGATCAACGGCAGGAATGCCGCGGATCTGCTGAAACAAGTTCGGGCTTGTAATGGTTTCGACGGGGATTCTGAAGTCTGGGCAGCCATCCGTGGACCGTGGCCACGTAAAAAAACGGAACTTAAATATAAACGCTGAAGATAATTTCGCGTACGCTGCCTGATTAGGCGGCTGCCGGCCGGAGGTTGCTCACAGCCTGCGATACCGGTATTATGAACTGTGAGGAACTACCCTGCCAAAGCTTTGAGGCGGGAGTAGATTTGATGAAGCTACTGAAAGCGGAAGCCCGCTGCCGGGCGTCTGCCGGAGGGAATGAAAAATCGGCGGCTGTGATGGAAGACACCTGGATGGACGGGTTTTCGGACGGGGGTTCGATTCCCCCCAGGTCCACGATGGGCAAGGCCGCATCCGCAGCATGATCGGATGCGGCTGTTTTTATCTCACAGGAAATTCCCCGGAATTTCCTGTTGCGGACTATGTTCTCCTGTTATGTGATATGTCGGAGGGACAGACATGACATTTTCGTATCCCGTAGTGATAACACCGAATGAAAACGGCTATCTGGCAGAAATGCCCGACCTGACGGGCTGCAGGGCGGAAGGCAGCAGCCTGGAAGATGCGCTGCAGGCTGTCCGCGAGGAAGCGGAAGAGTGGATCCGCATTGAAATGACGGAATTCGAAGGAGATCTGCCGTTTGCCAGCCACCCGGAAGACCTGCCGCTGGAGGAAGGGCAGTTTGTGCGGATCGCACTGGTTCCCTTTAAGCTGCTGCCTGATAATGACTGATTCGCTGCCGGCAGTGAACGGAAAGAAAAGAGGAAACTGTGGAAGAAAACAGGGAAAAACGCCTGGCGGTGCTGATCGATGCGGATAATGTATCGCCGAAATATATCAAGTATATCCTGGAAGAGGTTTCGGATGTCGGAGTTGCCACGTATAAACGTATTTACGGGGACTGGACAGATGGGGCGAAACGGGGATGGAAGGATACTATCCTGGAATGGTCCATTAATCCCATTCAGCAGTACAGCTACACAACCGGAAAAAACTCTACAGATTCGGCCATGATTATCGACGCCATGGATATTCTGTATTCCGGGAATGTGGATGGTTTCTGCCTGGTGTCCAGCGATTCGGATTTTACCAAACTGGCCCAGCGCCTGCGGGAAGCCGGGATGTTTGTGCTTGGAATGGGGGAAAGCAAGACTCCCAAGCCTTTCCGTACAGCCTGTGACACGTTCAAGATTCTGGATGTGATTACGCAGGAGGAAACCGGTACACATGCAGTCACAACGCCTGCGAAAGCGGATATTACCAGCATTCACGATATCAAAAAGGCTATCTTTAAGTTCATGACGGAAAATACCAACCAGGGACAGCCGACAGCCATGGCGGATATCGGTAATTTCCTGGCTAAGAGATTTTCTGAGTTCGACGTCAGAAACTACGGCTTTTCCAAGCTTTCTACATTCCTGGAAAGCCTGGATGAGTTCGAGATCGTCAAAGAAGACACTACATATTATGTCGTAGACCGCCGGGCGGAAATACCGATTCAGGAAATCATCCGGGAAATCGAACTGATTCTGGAAGAGAACGGCGGGGAGGTCGGGAACCTGTCTGTCATTAACGACGAGGTGAAAAGGGCTTTTCCCGGTTTCCACTGCAAGCAGTACGGTTTTGCGCGTTTTTCCAGTTTTATCGAGAGTTATCCGCAGTTTGAGGTACATGGAAACAGTGTGCGCCTGAGCCATGATTACTATTACGATGAGGAGACGCGGGCAGCTGCTGCCGAACCGGACAGCAGCCGCTCCGGCAAGAAGAGAAGATAAGGTATAAAAATCCCGTCCCGGCGCTTATGCGGCGGGTGCAGGAAAGGCAGGCTGAGAGAGGAAGGGTATGAAGCTTTTATCAATAGCAATTCCCTGCTACAATTCAGAAGGGTATATGCGGAAATGCATCGAGTCCCTTCTGGTCGGCGGGGATCAGGTGGAAATTCTGATAGTAGACGATGGTTCAACCAAGGACCGGACACCGGAGATCGCTGACCAGTACGCGGAAAAGTATCCGGATATCGTGAAAGCCATTCATCAGGAAAACGGAGGGCACGGGGAAGCGGTGAATACCGGACTGGCTCATGCCACCGGAAGGTTTTTTAAAGTGGTAGACAGTGATGACTGGGTGAACCGGGCAGCTTATCGAAAGATTCTGGATACACTGGATGAACTGGTACGGAAGGGGCAGAACCTGGACATGATGGTGAGCAATTTCGTATATGAAAAAGAAGGCGCCCGTCATAAAAAGGTCATGAAATACGACAGTGCGATGCCGCAAAACCGTATCTTTACCTGGTCGGAAATGAAAAACCTCCGGGTAGGTCAGTATATTCTGATGCACTCAGTGATTTACCGTACAGAAATGCTGAGGGAATGCGGACTGAGGCTTCCCATGCATACGTTTTATGTAGACAATCTGTTCGTATATCATCCGCTGCCGCACGTAAAAAATCTTTACTACCTCAATGTGGATTTCTACAGATATTACATCGGCCGTGAAGGTCAGTCCGTAAACGA
Organism: uncultured Lachnospiraceae bacterium; assembly: GCA_902783295.1. Lineage (GTDB taxonomy): Bacteria > Bacillota > Clostridia > Lachnospirales > Lachnospiraceae > UBA3305. Next base: position 3,488 of record CACZQT010000382.1, on the reverse strand, counting down.
GGAAACCATGATCCGGCGTATTGACCAGCAGATTCTGGTAAACAAACTGATGATGGATGACTATGACCTGGAGAGTATTGCCGATGCCAGACTGCGGAACTACATGTACAGTTATCTGGAAATCATGACAGCTATTTCCTCCATCATGTGCATTCGTTCCCATAAAGAGGAAAATCTTCGGAAAAAGAGAGAGCTGTGGCACTATCTGAAGAGAAAAAACCACCCGATGTATACAAGGGTACGCGCTTCCATCCCCGGACAGCTGACGAACCTGCCCGGCCGCGGCGGAAGAAAACTTTCTGAAATCGGTTATCATGTACTGCAGCTGATATACGGGTTTAATTAAGGAAACATGCTTCAACGTTTCCCATAAGCGGAGGAACAGCTTATGAGAGTCATTGCGGGTTCAGCCAGAAGGCTGCAGCTGGAGACTGTACCGGGAATGGATACCAGGCCTACGACGGATAAGATCAAGGAAACACTGTTTAATATTCTGCAGCCGAGAGTGGGGGGCTCGGATTTCCTGGATCTTTTTGCAGGCAGCGGGGCGATCGGAATTGAAGCCTTAAGCCGCGGTGCGTCTTCTGCTGTTTTTGTGGAGAATGACCGCCGGGCAGTAACCTGCATCAAGAAGAACCTGGAACACACCCGGTTTACGGAAAAATCAGTTGTTCTGCCGTTTGAAGCGATGTCTTCCCTGGCACGGCTGGAGCGGGAAGGCCGGCAGTTTGACCTGATTTTCATGGATCCGCCTTACCGTAAAGAACTGGAAAAGGCAGCCATTCTGCGGATTGCCGGAGGTTCTTTACTTGCTGAGGACGGCTGGGTGATTGCGGAAGCCGCACTGGAAACGGATTTTTCCTGGCTTCCCGGCCTGGGGCTTGAGGAATTCCGGCGCAAGGAATATAAAACAAACATGCACGTTTTTATCAGGAAGAGCACGGCTGCAGAAGACCGTGCAGAATGAATGGAGACATGCCATGAAAGAGAAGACTGAGGAGAAGATAGGGATATATCCCGGCAGTTTCGATCCGATCACCTGGGGACATCTGGATATTATCGAAAGATCGTCAAAGATTTTTGACAGATTGATAGTGGGAGTACTGACGAATCGTTCGAAAAAGCCATTGTTTTCCGCCACGGAACGTGTTAAAATGATTCAGAATGTGACTTCCGGTCTGCCGAATGTGCAGGTATGCTCTTTTGCCGGCCTTCTGGTGGATTTTGCGAAAGAACAAAATGCCAAAGTGATTGTCCGCGGACTGCGGGCCGTCACTGACTTTGAATATGAACTGCAGATGGCACAGACGAACCACACCATGTGTCCGGGGCTGGATACGATCTTCCTGACAACAGACGTAAGGTATGCATACCTGAGCTCCAGCGTTGTCCGGGAAGTCGCGGAATTCGGCGGGAAGATTGATGCATTTGTCCCTCCCGAGATTGCACCGCTGGTTCGTGAAAAATGCCGCGAGCGTTCCTGAAAGGCGCTATGAGGGAGGAAAACCAATGAGCAGCAAGATCGAAAAGATCATCAGCGAAATCGAAGAGTATCTGGACGGGTGCAAACCGCAGGCCTTTTCCGGAAGCAAGAAAATCATCGTAGAGAAGGACATTATCGATGAGATGCTTGTAGAACTCCGGATGAGCACGCCTGAAGAGGTCAAGAGATACCAGAAGATCATCGCCAGCAAAGAAGCCATCCTGGGAGACGCCCAGAGCCAGGCGGAGAAGCTCCTGGAGGATACCCGTTATCAGACACAGCAGATGGTGGAGGAATCCTCCGTCATGCAGCAGGCCTATGCCCAGGCCCAGGCCATCCTGGAAGAAGCACAGGATAAAGCCCAGACCATCGTGGACAACGCCGTAAGCGATGCCAACAATATCCGCGAAGGAGCCATGCAGTATACGGACAGCGCTCTGGGGAATCTCCAGACAATCATTTCTCACACCATGAGTGAAGTGCAGGCCCGTTACGATGCGTATATCAGTCAGATGCGTTCCAGCTACGAAGTGATTTCGGCCAACCGCCGGGAGCTGAATTCCGGCTCGCCCGATGCCGAAGGAGCTCCTGCAGCGGACGATGAAGAAGAGTTCTCCGTCAATCTGCCGAAGATGGATGAATGAACTCATTTCTGAAGAGGAATGACCAGGGAGCCCGTGAAAACGGCCGCTCCCTATTTCTGTTTAAAAAGGAGGATGTTCATGCTGGACTGGTCCGGAATGCCAGCCGCCAAAGCGCTGGAGTATTTTGAAACGATCTGTGGAATTCCTCATCCTTCAGGCCATGTACAGGAAATCAGTGATTTCTGTGTGGCTTTCGCGAAGGAAAGAGGATTGAAAGTCCGTCAGGATGAAGCCGGGAATGTTATCATCTGGAAGGCGGCAAGTCCCGGCCGGGAGAACGACCGTACCGTCATGATCCAGGGACATCTGGATATGGTACCTGCGGCGGCGGAGGGGAAATCCTTCGATTTTGCCCGGGAGCCGCTGTCTCTTTCCGTGGATGGTGATTTCCTGCACGCGGACGGGACGACACTGGGAGCAGATGACGGGATCGCTGTAGCGGCCTGTCTTGCCATACTGGCGGATGATACCTTGTCCCATCCGCCTCTGATCGGCGTTTTTACAACGGACGAAGAAGTCGGTATGCTCGGTGCCATGGTTCTGGACATGTCGGACCTTCAGGCTTCTTTCCTGCTGAATCTGGACCATGAAGTCGAAGGAAGCGCAATTGTAAGCTGTGCCGGGGGTGGGAGAGCGGCTTTGACTTTCCCGCTTGCATGGGAAAAGGTTCCCGCCGGATATGAAGCTTTACGCATGGATCTTTCCGGTCTGAAGGGCGGCCACTCCGGTGTGCTGATTCACCTGGGCCGCACAAACGGAATCCGGAAAACGGGAGAATGCCTGAAAAATCTGTTCGCAGCTTTCCCGGACGCCATTCTTTCGGATCTGTCCGGAGGTTCGGCGGATAACGCAATTCCTTCTTCTGCTGCGGCGGTTGTCGCCGTACCGGCAGAGCAGAAGGAAGCTTTTTGCCGGGCAGCGGAAGAATGGACCCGGAATGCACTGGAAGCCATTCGCGAAAAGGAACCGGAAGCGGTATGGACTCTCCGGGAGGCAGAAAAAATGCAGAATGGTCTGCCGGCAAGAGCTGCTCTGGATCTGCTGGAGGTCCTGCTTTCCCTGCCGGATGGAGCTCTGGTAATGAGCCCGGATCTGCCCGGTCTGACACAGACATCCTGCAATACAGGGGTGGTTCAGCTGGGGGAAAAGGCCAGGATTACGGTTTCTGTGCGAAGCAGTGTAGAAGAAGAAAAGCAGGCTCTTCTGGCAGAGATTCAGGAGAAGACCGAAAAAGGCGGCGGTACCGTGACTCTTTCAGGAGTTTATCCCGGCTGGCCTGTTAATCCGGGATCTCCTCTGGTAGAACTGGCGGCCGCAATCTGGGAAGAGATGTACCAGAAGCCTATGAAAGTGGAAGCTGT
>CACZQT010000381.1 GCA_902783295.1 uncultured Lachnospiraceae bacterium | reverse complement strand
GCCTGTCTGATGGCTACAGCGGAAACTGCGCTGGTAGTGGCAAACCATGCGGACTATATGATCGCTTCCGAGGAAGCGGAACCCGGCATCGGCTGGTATTATACCAACTGGCTGAGCAGCTACGGCAGTGATCCTTCCATGGCAACCACGAAAATCGGCCGGATGATTATCGACGACTTTTCGGCAGCCTGTGCCAGGTCCTGCCGCGGCCAGGCGACAACTCTTTCGATCATCGACCTGGCGGAGTTTTCCTCCACGGTGCCGAAGAAACTGACGGCGTTCTCTTCTTCTATCCGGAAACTCCTTTCCGCGAAAGAATACAAGGCAGTTTCTGACGCCCGATATACCACCCGTGAATTTGCTGCCAGTACGAAAATCGACCAGGTTGACCTGGTGGATCTGGCGTACAAGATGGGTACAAAGGAAGGTAAAGAACTGGCGGAAGCTCTTCAGGGGGCCATCAAGTATAATAAGACTTCCAATAATATGACGAATGCGTACGGCGTATCCATCTACTTCCCTTATCAGAGAGCCAGGTATGTGGATGCCGTCTGCAACACCTACAGCGCGATCGGCATGGATGAAGAATATGCCCGCTGCATCCGCGAATTTGCATCCCTGGAAACCAGCGGACAGATCGCGGCCGGCGGTTCGGCAACGGCGTCTCCTTACGGTTCCCTGTTCGGGAGCCTGCTGGGCAGCCTGACCGGAATGGATACAGGCTACAGCGGGAGCACTTCCGGCTACGGCGGCAGTACTTCCGGTTATGGCTACGGCAGCTCGGGCTATGGAACTTCTTCCGGCTACGGCGGTTCGGGCTATGGAACCTCTTCCGGTTACGGCAGTTCGGGTTATGGAACTTCTTCCGGCTACGGCACCGGTTCTTCCGGCTATCAGGATCTTCTGGGGAGCCTGCTCGGCGGCGGAACTTCCGGAAATACCGGCTCTGCGGATTACGGCAGTCTGTTAGGAAATCTGCTGGGCGGAAATACCGGATATGGCAGCAGTTCTTCCTATGGCAACGCCAGCCTGATCGGGGATCTGCTGGGCGCTTTTATGAGCGACCGCAGCCTCGTTCTTGGCCTGGATGAGGGCAACACATCCTTTATGGAAGACAGCGCATTGTCCCGGGAGGATACCATCTCTTACCTGGCAGATAATTCCTTCGATGCCCTGCAGCTCGTATGGCAGGAGGATGCTTACGGCAATCCTTACATGAGCCTGCCGGAAGAACAGTGGAGCCTGGTGCATGACCTGGATATGAACATGTTCTACGACGATGGAAAGGGTTATGCAGATCTGGGTCTGGACAATGTCTTCTACTTCGATGAAGACGGAAACCTGCTTCCGGATATGGACCGCAACTGGGTCGCCATCAACGGACAGATCGTGGCCTATTACCGCGAGTCTACCAGCGGAACGGAAGAGGATTATGTCATCCGCGGCTACGTGCCTGCCCTGCTGAACGGGGAAGAGGTACGGCTGCAGCTGGTCTTTGATTCGGAAAATCCAGACGGCTATGTGGCAGGTGCCGTCATCGTTTACAGTGAAGATGAAACTCTGACGGTTTCCAAGGAACTTACTGAGATCAAGTCAGGAGATACTCTGGACTTCCTCTGCGATTTTTATGACTACGACGGGAACTTCGAGGATAACTACTTCCTGGGACCGCAGCTGACGGTTGGAAGTGAAGGCCTGTCGATCAGCAACGTGCATGTCGGCGCAGGTGCCGTGAAACTGATGTACCGCTTCACGGATATTTACAACCAGGAATACTGGACCCCCGCGCTGGATAACTGAAAACAAATAAGGCAAAGATAAAGGGAAAGTCCCCCTGTACACTGTGGTCAAACAGTGTACAGGGGGACTTTCCCTTTGTCCGCGTGCAGAATGCGCGTGTGTTATTCAAGATCGCCTCGGCGATCTTGAACGCGACGCGCGCGGTGCGAAGCGCCTTCCGCTGCGCGCGTCTGCGATCCGCCGGAGGAATAACCAGGAGGAGATGCCCCCTCCTACAGAGGAGGGGGACATCTCTTCCTGGTTATAGGCAGCCGAAATCCTTCATGGCTTTTTCCAGAGTGGCTTTGTGAGCATCCGTCATCTCCGTCAGCGGCAGCCTCGGGGAACCTACGGAAAAGCCCTGCATATTCAGCGCTGCTTTTACCGGAATCGGATTGACTTCGATAAACAGCTGCTCTACCAGAGGAAGAGCCCTCAGCTGCAGTTTCTTCGCTTCTTCGTAGCGTCCTTCCAGACAGAGCATGACCATGTCGTGCGTTTCCCTGGGAGCAACATTGGCCAGTACGGAAATAACACCGATTCCTCCCAGAGAGCAGATCGGGACAATCTGGTCGTCATTGCCGGAATACACATCCAGCATACCGTCTGTCAGGGCACAGAGTTTTGCAACCTGGCTGATATTGCCGCTGGCTTCTTTAATGGCAGCAATGTTGTCCTGGTCCTTCGCGAGTCTCGCCATGGTTTCCGGCAGGATGTTCGTGCCGGTCCGGGAAGGGACGTTGTAAACGATGCAGGGCAGTTTGGTTGCGGAAGCAATTTTCCGGTAATGGGTATACAGCCCGTCCTGTGTGGCCTTGTTGTAATAGGGAGTTACCAGCAGAAGGCCGTCAGCTCCCAGCTTTTCCGACTCTTCGGACATCATTACCGCATGGGCGGTATTGTTGGAACCGGTGCCTGCGATGACCGGGATGCGGCCTTTCGTACGTTCTACCGCAAAACGGATGGCTTCCAGATGTTCCGGATCATCCAATGTAGGTGCTTCTCCGGAGGTCCCGCATACGATCAGCGCATCTGTACCGCCCGCGATCTGCGCTTCAATCAGTGCGTCCAGAGAGTCGAAACTGATCTCTCCGTTTTCCTTCATCGGTGTAACCAGGGCCACACCGGATCCTTTGAAAATCGTCATATCGGTCTTTCCTTTACGATCCTTTCTTTACGAAGACTTTTTTTACAAAGCTGTTCGTTATGAAGATAACCTTTCATCCTGTTTCTCTGCTTCTTCCAGGATTTCCAGTGCTTTCCGATACCTCGAAGTATGCCAGAGTGCTTCTTCGTTCACGGCCGGAAGCCGGGAGATGTCCATGTTATGCCGCAGATCTGCCATTTTCACCCGGCGCGCCAGAGGATTTTCCCTGATACCGGCGATGTACTCCATATAGGGCATCTGCGGGATGCGTGTCATGACAGCGACGGCATCCAGCACCTCCTGCGGAAAGCCCTCTGCTTCCAGATCCTTCATCGTTACGGGAGTGTCCTCGATTACATCGTGCAGCAGAGCAGCAATGGTTGCGTTTTCATCCGTCATCTGCTCTGCCACGTGAATCGGGTGGAAAATATAAGGAATACCGGCTTTGTCTGTCTGCCCGTGATGGGCCTGATAGGCAAGGCGCATAGCTCTGCCTGTCATTTCAGTGTAAATCATGGGACTCCTTTCCAGAATAACCAGGACTGCAAGTGAACCTTTCCCGATCTGTTTCCTCCCATTAAGCAGCATCTGCTGCTGGTACAGCAGAACCGTTTTCATCATATCACATCTTGGCTCCGGTGGAAAGAGGGTTCCCACCGATTCTCCCTTTTCTGCGATGCCTTCACGGACGGGTAAACCAAACCATCAGGTACGGCTCAGGAGATATCTGTAATAATCCAGGTCGATGATTTTGGCGGAGTAGTAAAACATGTTTTTGACGGTCTTGATGTTTTCCGCCAGAGCCGCCTGAGAAGCCGCTTCTTCTTTCAGGGGGATGATTTTCTGATTGGTATTGTCGTACATCATCTGGTCCGTGATGAAACTCCGGTCCTGCAGGCAGACGATCGGGGTGACATCCCCGAAAATATCCGTACCGATAAACAGGCGGGAATCATAAGGCAGGCCGAACAGGTTTGAAAGAGTC
>CACZQT010000380.1 GCA_902783295.1 uncultured Lachnospiraceae bacterium | reverse complement strand
GTCAGATATATGCCCGGAAAAGAGCGAGCTCTTTTCCGGGCATATATCTGACACCAAGCGCATGGCTCGTTGCTAACGCGCACGTTGCTAACGCGCAAAGAGCTGCGGAAAAGCGCGTGTCCCCACACGTTTCTCCGCAGCTCCATCCACATCCGATTACTTCGTTACTTCGTTGAAATACTTGATGGTGCGGACCATCTGGGAAGCATAGCTGTTCTCGTTGTCATACCAGGAAACCACCTTTACCAGAGTCTGGCCATTGCCAAGATCAGTAACACGGGTCTGGGTTGCATCGAACAGGGAGCCTTCGGTGATGCCGATGATATCGGAGGAAACAATCTCGTCCTCGGTGTAGCCGTAGGAAGGATTGGCCGCTTTCTTCATGGCCGCATTGATCTTTTCCACCGTCAGCTTGCCGTCTACAACAGCATTCAGTTCAGTCAGGGAACCCGACGGAACCGGAACACGCTGTGCGCCGCCGTCCAGCTTGCCGGCCAGTTCCGGAATAACCAGACCGATTGCCTTGGCAGCACCGGTGGAGTTGGGAACGATATTGATAGCGCCGGCACGGGCTCTGCGAAGGTCACCCTTCCTCTGCGGGCCGTCCAGGATCATCTGATCACCGGTGTAAGCATGGATGGTAGTCATGAAGCCCTTCACGATGGGAGCCAGCTTGTTCAGGTTGTAAGCCATAGGAGCCAGGCAGTTGGTGGTGCAGGAAGCTGCAGAGATGATGGTATCTTCCGGCTTCAGGGTATCTTCGTTTACACCGAATACGATGGTAGGCAGGTCATTGCCCGCGGGAGCGGAAATAACAACCTTCTTGGCACCGGCGTCGATATGAGCCTGGGATTTTGCCTTGGAAGTGTAGAAACCGGTGCACTCCAGAACAACGTCTACGTTCAGTTCCTTCCAGGGAAGCTTGGAAGCATCTGCTTCCTTATAGATGGTGATCTTGTGGTCATCCACATAGATGCAGTCTTCGCCGGCTTCGATGGTTCTCTTCTTGTTGTAGCCCTTCTGTACGGAATCGTACTTCAGAAGGTGCGCCAGCATCTTCGGGGAAGTCAGGTCGTTGATAGCGACAACATCATAACCCTCTGCCTTGAACATCTGACGGAACGCCAGGCGGCCGATACGTCCGAAACCGTTGATTGCTACTCTTACTGCCATTTTCAAATTCCTCCTATACTACTTTGGAAACAGGTCTTCCGGTCCAGGCTTTTCTGGCCGGTTCCGGCTGTTCCATGTATATTCTTCTTTTTTTCCGCCCGTTTTCCGGCCGGCTCTGTGAGAATATCACGATTTTTTGATATCCACAAGTCTTCCGGAACCGACGGATTTCACGCATTGTTTTTTTAAGTCATTCCCTTATTATATTATGTGATACCGTTTTTGTAGCGAACAAAATAAAGCCTTCATTGTGTGATTTTTCCTGTTTTTTTCTTTTTTTAAGACAGTCTCGTTTTCCGATTTTTCAAACTCATTTTGGAAAAGCCTTTTTGAAAAGTCTTTTAAAAAAGTCGTTTTCGTAATTGACAAGACCGGAAAAAAAGAGTATGATAATGTCAACATAAACGTGCAACTTTTGTTATTCGGGATGCAGGCATCTTCTTCCACCATAATACTGCTTCCCGTACCATCACTTGAGAAGGCCCCGCAGGCCGGAAAGGAATCCTTATGGCACCGACACCCAAGAATCAGAACCGCAACGAAATCTACCGCTATCTCTACAATAACCCCGGTCTTTCCAAACAGGCCCTTGCCGAAAAGCTGGAGCTCTCCATTCCTACCGTAGGCGCTGCCCTGAAAGCCCTGAAGGAAGAGGGACTCATTAAATATGACGGCATGCTGGAGTCCACCGGCGGCCGCAAGGCCCGTGCTTACAGCTGCGATTACGAAGCCAAGCTGGCTCTGGGCATGGACATCACCGCCAACCATATTGCGCTGGTACTTTCCGATATGAAAGCCCATATTCTGCACTCGGAGCGTATCCGTCTGAAATTCGAAGATAAAGCTTCCTATTATAAGAAAGTAGCCGAAAAGATCGCTGCCTTCATCGTGGAATCTCAGGCGGATGAATCCAAAATCCTGGGTCTGGGTGTCTGCCTGGCCGCTCTCGTAGCGCCGGACAACAAGACGATCACCAGTTCCCGTCAGCTTGGGGCTCCGAAGGATCTCTACAAGAAGCTTTCCAAAGTGATCACCATGCCTTTCCTGATCTTCAATGATGCCAACGCCGGCGGCTTTGCAGAATTCTGGGATATGGATAAGGATCGTACCATCGTTTACCTGTCCCTGAATCACAATGTGGGCGGTTCCATGGTCAGCCACGGAAAGATCTATCTGGGCGACAACCTGAAGTCCTGTGAATTCGGTCATATGACTCTGGTTCCGGACGGCAAACTCTGCGCCTGCGGCAAGAAAGGCTGCGTAAACGCCTATCTGTCTGCTACTCTGCTTTCTGATATGGCTGACGGCAAGATGGATGATTTCTTCTCTTACGTAGAAGAAGGCAAAGAGCCCTTCCGCTCCACTTTCCGGGATTACCGTCATAAACTGGCCATCGTCGTCAACAACCTGCGTATGGCTTATGACTGCGATATAGTACTGGGCGGCTATGTCGGCTCCCGCATGGGCCCGTATCTGGACAGCTTCCGTGAAATGGTTAAGGAACGCAGCCGCTTCCAGGAAGAAAGCGGATTCATCAGAGTCTGCAAGCATCGTTATGAGAATGCAGCCATCGGTGCTTCCCTGTACTACATCGATCATTTCATTCGCGCCATCTGATAAGTGCACGAAAAACCATTTTTTCTGAATGGAACCTCAGATATTTCTCGCGTTCCCGGCAGGGCAGCCGTCACAGGAAGACATAGCTTCTGCATGACAGCCCTGCCCTGCCGGGCAGACGAAGTGAAAAGCCGTCATACGGGTGCTTCTATGAGCACAGTGCCCGCATGACGGCCTTATCGCGTTTTTCATATTGGAGACCAGGTATGGCCGAACAGCAGGAAAAGGCAGTACATGCCAGAGAGATCTACGAATACCTCTCGGGAAAGGACGGAGTAGCCCAGCAGGAGCTCACAACCGCCCTTCACTTAAGTATGCCTACCGTCCTGCAGAGCCTGAAAGCCCTTCGAGCTCTGGGGTTAATCCGGGATGATGCTACCTTTGCCTCTACCGGCGGAAGAAAAGCCAGGCAGCTTCGCCTCGTTCCCGACGCGCGAATCGCCATCGGCATCGAGATTACGGCTCATCACGTAAACCTGACCGCCATCGACCTTCTGGGCCATATCCTCCATACCCGCCGTATACGGCATTCCTATGCGGACAGTTATTATTATTACGCTACGCTCGGACGTCTCCTCTCTCATTTCCTGGAAGAGCCGCGTCTGACGGGAAAGCCAATCCTGGGAGTGGGAATTGCCCTGTCTGCCATTATCGAAGAGGACCAGAGAACCATCCGGAGCGCCAGGCTTCTGGGGGCTCCGAAGAACTTCTGCGACAAGCTGGCCCCGCATATTTCCCTCCCTTTTGCGTTGTTTAATGATGCAAAAGCCGGCGGATATGCCGAATGGTGGAACATGGGGGAAGCCGACCGGACCATACTCTATCTTTCTTTAAGCAACAGCCTGGGCGGAGCCATGATTGAACACCATTCACTCTACATGGGCGACCGCCGGAAATCCTGCGAATTCGGGCATATGACTCTGGTTCCGGGAGGGCAGCCCTGCTATTGCGGAAAAGAAGGCTGTGCGAATGCATACCTCCATGCCGATCTTCTCTCCAATCTGGCGGAAGGCAGCATGGACGACTTTTTCGAAGCCGTCGAAAAGCACGATGCAGTCTGTGAAGCAGCGCTGAACGAATACCTGCGGTATCTGGCCATACTGGTCAACAATCTGCACATGATGTACGACTGTGACATCGTATTGGGCGGCTATGCCGGCCCCTATCTGAAGCCCTATATGGATGACTTCCGGGAGATGGTGCGAACTCCGGGCCGCCTCCGGGAAAAACCGGATTATATCACCATCTGCCGTCATCGTTATGATGCCGCTGCTGTAGGAGCCGCCCTGCGTTTTGTAGACCGGTTTGTGCAGAGCCTTTAGTACCGCCGGCCGGGTTTTACTACGGCTGTTCAGAACAATGATTCCTGCCAGAAAGGATTTCCGATGTATTCCGATTCCCACTGCCACACTTCTTTTTCCAGCGATTCCGAGACAGCTCCCGAGAAGCAGATCCGGCAGGCCATCCGTCTCGGCATGGAACAGCTCACCATCACAGACCATTACGATATGGACTTTCCGCCGGGTGATCTCGACTTCATCTTTGATCCTGCACCGTATTTCCAGACGCTGGAAAAGCTCCGCGAGAAATATGCGGACCGGATCCGGCTGGTCATAGGTGTAGAACTGGGGCTGCAGCCTCACCTGGCAAAAGAGCTTCCTGCCTTTACTGCCGCCTGGCCTTTCGAATTCATCATCGGTTCCACGCACCTGCTGGACAGAATTGATCCTTATTATACAGATCAGATGATGCAGGGACGTACGGAAGAACAGGCTTACCGGACCTATTTCGAAGGGGAACTGGAAAACCTCCGCGTCCTGGACTGCTATGATGTAGCCGGGCATCTGGATTTCGTTGTCCGCTACGGTCCCAGCCGGAATCGTTTCTATACCTGGGAAAGGTACGGAGATATTCTGGAGGAAATCCTCCGGATTCTGATTTCAAAGGGAAAGGGACTGGAAGTAAACACCGCAGGCTT